>JBBSXG010000078.1:0-25258 GCA_038045885.1 Nanobdellota archaeon | reverse complement strand
TTTTCCTCCAAAACTATCAGTCATTTTTGCACCACATTCTCTACAAAATTTAGCATTATCAAGATTTTCCGTTTGACATTTACTACAATAAGCCATATATAAATAAAAGAAATAACGATTTATATAAAGTTTTCTACCGTTTAGGAACTACCCCCTATAAATTCTTTTACGAAGTAAAAGGCAATATGTCTCGAAGAGACTAAGGCGGCTACCCCTTTTAATAAATCTACACGACGATTGAACATAACAGTACATATGCGAAATTTTCTATTTTCACTGATTTCAGCCTTTATAACTATTAAATTTTAGGAGTGACCTTAAAATAAATGTACTTCTTACACAGTTATAAATCACAATCATTTTATTAACTTATCAAAGCTAAGTTATATAAATATGAGCACATATAAATATTTTATGAATATAAATGAAGCGATTAAGAAAGAAGCATTAAGAAGATGTTATTCATTTAGGACAATTAAGACATATCAAAAATGTGTTGAAAGATTTCTAAAAACTTGTAATAAAGACATAAGCAAAATAAGCAAGACAGATGTAAAAGAGTTCTTATATGAATTAATAGAAAAAGGCAAAGCTGGAAATACAATCAATGTTTATTTAAGTTCACTAAAATTTCTTTTAGAAGAAATATTAAACAAAAAAATGAGGCTGAATATTAAATATTCAAAAAAACCTCTTAAATTGCCTATAATCTTATCTAGGGGGGAATTAAAAAAACTATTTTCTTCAATCTATAATAAAAAACATAGATTAATCATTCAATTTATTTATTCATCCGGCTTAAGAGTAAGTGAAATAATCAATTTAAAGATACAAGACTTAGAACTCAACAAATCTTACGGCTTTGTCAGAAATGGGAAAGGAAATAAAGACAGAATATTTATTGTAGCCGAAACTTTAAAAGAGGATATAAAAAATCTGATTGAAAAAGAAAAGTTAAAAACTGAAGATTATCTATTTAACACAAACAGAAAGAGCAAGTACAACATAAGAAGCATCCAGCAAATAATTAAAAACGCTGTAAAAATAGCAGGGGTAAATAAAAAAATTTCTCCGCATACGTTAAGACATAGTTTTGCCACTCATTTAATAGAGAATGGCTATTCGGTGTCAGAGATTCAAGCTTTACTTGGTCATAAAAGTCCTGAAACAACAATGATTTATCTACATGCATCTTTGCCAAATATGATCAAAGTAAAAAGTCCTTTAGATAATTCGCAATGAAAAAGAAGACAGATTTCAGGGAGATTAAGAACAATAAAAACGAAGACAAGGATAAAATAATTATATTGTCAGGGTACTCAGATAAACAACTGCATGATTTTATTAATGCTTATAAAAAAATTAAACTTCCAAAAGCGATTTTCGCAACTATAACTAAACATAATAAAGATTTTAAATTGAAAGATTTGTTGAAAGAATTAAAAAAAGAGCATAAATTTATGAAAAAATAGCTTAGAGGATTATTATCGAATAGTTTTTTCCTTTTTTAAAATCTCTATATCTTCTCTCAATAGTCTCAATATCCCATCTTAATGCAGGAGAAACTTCAATTAAATGTTCTAGATTCGGCCTAATTTTTGTTAGATAGAGATAATAAATATCGTTCATTCTTGAGTTTAAAGTATCTATGCCGTCATTAGAACTCACCTCGTAATGTCTTAATCTTTCTTCTAACACCCCAAAAGAGAATAAGCTTCTTAAACTAACCTCATTTAATTCAAATTTTATGTCTAATCTTGGTTCTTCTGAAGGTTTTTCAGTTAATATTTCATAATTATAATTATGCATCTATCTAAGAGTTGGATAGAATTTATAAATTATTCTTTTTCAAAGCTGATATGGTTGTTATAAAAATTACAAGATACATAATTAAGCCATAAACACAAGTTGGCAATAATAAACTATAATCACAAACACCATTTAAACAGCTAGGCAATGCATATTCTTTTATTGTTGAATAAGCTGCAAAGATAATTGCCAGTAATGAAACATAAAACATTGTTTTTAATTTATTCTTGCTAGTTTCTTTAAAGGATAATATCGACAAGATTAATAATATTAAAAAGAAACCAAATCCAAAGTAACATGCAGGATATGTTAGGAATATAGGACATCCTTCTTTTAATGGGCAGTTTTCTAAAATTAATTTCGTGAACGATAAATATCCTGAAAACAACACTCCTATCAAAGAAAAGATAAATATAATCTTTATGTATTTATTCATAAAAAAAAGGGGATTTATTTGTTTAAAAACCTATCCTTAACTATAGTTAAATTAAATAATTTTATATATTAATAAGTTAAATTAATTATATGAAAAAAGAGCATGTTGAAATACATAATAATTCTGGTTCTAACTTAAAAGATATTATCCTTGGGGGTCAAGACGGCTTAGTCAATGTTCTAGGAGTTATTTTAGGAGTAGCTGCTGCAACATTTGATACAAGGATAATAATTGTGGCAGGATTAGCTGCTACTTTCGCAGAATCTATTTCCATGGCTGCTGTCGCATATACTTCAACAAAAGCTGCCCAATCATATTATTTATCTCAATTAAAAAAAGAAGAACAAGAGATAAAGGAAATGCCAAAATTAGAGAAAGGGGAAATTTACGATATTTATTACAAGAAAGGTTTTCGTGGTAAGGTATTAAATGATATTGTAAAAACAATTACAGGCAGCAAGAAGATATGGCTTGAGACAATGATGGTAGAAGAATTAGGGATGTTACCAAGAGAATATTCAAAACCAGGAAAAAGTGCGTTTATAGTTGGATTAAGTGCAATAATAGGAAGTGTAATTCCTTTGATCTCATTTTTCATTTTCCCAGTCAGTTTAGGAATAATTATCGCCTTAATATTATCTGCATTGGCTTTATTTATCACAGGAACAATAAAAGCAAAATTAACAGTTGGAAATGAATTTAGATCTGGATTAGAAATGTTAATTATTGGAATGGTAGCTGCATTAACTGGTTATTTAGTAGGATATTTATTTGGAAATATCAACTTTTAGGACTAGCTTCCAGATTATTTTGTTTTTTTTCATAAATCTTAAGACCAATTAGATATATTACTAGAACAATCATAAAAAAAATCGAAAATAATTTTGATGAGTCTATTTTTTTATTTTCTGATGCAATAGCTGAAGTTTCGCTTATAGAGTTATTTTGAAGAACATCAACAATAACATTATTTTGGCTTGTATTAGAAGAAACATTTGTATTTGAAACTGAAGAAGTACTGGTTAAGTTAGAAAAGTTAGCATAAACCTTAACATTTTTTGTTATGCTACAATATTCATTTCTGCATGCATAAAAATATACTGTGTTTAATCCATTTTCTAAAGAAATTATAATATCCATTTGAGGGTTGTTCACTAAATTTATATCCCAATCAAGACTATTTACCCTAGAATATAAAGAATCTGCACCCTTTGTTTTTACGATAAATGTAAGGTTTTGTTTGCTCGAGTTATAATAATCATTAGGATAAAATATATTCACATAAATTATAGTCCCATTATTATCTATGACTGTTCCGTTATCTCCTATAGCCATTCCGGTTATATTATCAAGATAATTTAGTGAAATAAGTGCTAAGATCAAAATTAATAGAAATAAGGCTAAATCCTTATATTTTTCCATGAAATAATCAATAATCAGTAGTATTTAATATTTTTTAAAAAAATAAAAAAAGAATTAGTTTATTAATTTATATTACTAAATTAATATTTCTTGTGTTTTTGGTAACAGTCTCTACAATAAACTGGTTTACCCTCGATTGGCTTGAAAGGTACTTCACATTCTTGACCGCAGTCAGCACAAGTTGCCTTATGCATTTCTCTAGGTCCAAAATTACCAAAGTCTCTCCTTCCACCTTCTCTTCTTCCGCCTTGGAATCCCATTTTCTTATTCTCCTTGATTAGTTATACTTAGATTACTATTAAGTCTTCGTATACTAATTCTTATTAAAAATCCACTATTTATAAGACTATGTTTTTAGCATAAAATCTAGGATAGAAAGGTTTATATACTATAATAAACTATAGGCTACTATGGTAACTACGATACAAATAAGTGAAAGTTTGCAGAATGAATTGTCTCAAAAAAGAATGTTTGACAGAGAAACGTATGAAGAAGTAATATGGGATTTGATAGAAGATAGTATGGAATTAAATAAACAAACTAGAGAAGAGATAGCAAAGTCTCGTGCAGAAATAAAAGCAGGCAAGTTTTACAAACTTTCTGAAGTAAAAGAAGAAGTGGGGCTAGATGTATGAAATCATTTTTTCACAAACTGCCCTGAATCAATTTAAAAAATTAGAAAAAATTACTCAAGAAAGAATAATAAAAACATTAGAAAGAATAAAAATAAGACCAGAAGCGTATGTCAAGAAATTAGTAAACGATCCAGGTTATAGATTAAGGGTTGGAGATTATAGGGTTATTTTAGATATAGATAAAAATAAACTTTTAATACTAGTAATAAAGATAGGACATAGGAGAAATATATACGAATAAGGGATACATGAAAGCTTATGATATTATAATCATCGGAGCAGGTGTTACAGGATTAGCTTCTGCAATGTATTCTGGAAGATTAGGATTAAAGACTTTAGTCATAGGAACAAATTCTTCAAATGAGCTTCCAATAGGGGGGGTAATAACCTTAACAGAAGTTGTTGAAAATTATCCCGGGTTTATAAAACTAACAGGCCCAGAATTAGCTGAAAAGATGAGAAAACATGCTCTAGACTATAAAGATAAGGTTGAAATTAAAGAAGATTTAGTTGTAGATATTAAAAAACATGAAGATTGCTTCGAAGTTTTTACTAAAAATAAAAAATATTTATCTAAAACAATCTTATTTGCGACAGGGACAAAATGGAGAAAATTGCAAATGAAAGGTGCCTTAAAATATGAAAGTAAAGGTGTGCATTATTGTGCTTTATGTGATGCAGCAATTTTTAAAAATAAGATTGTAGCTGTAATTGGGGGGAGTGATTCGGCAGCAAAAGAAGCTTTGTTATTATCTGAATATGCGAAAAAAGTCTATATTATTTACAGAGGGGAAAAAATAAAACCCGAGCCGATAAATAATGACAGGATTAAGAAAAACAAAAAAATTACTGTAATAACAAAGACAAATGTAATTGAAATTAAAGGAGATAAGTTTGTTAATAAAGTTATTTTGGACAATAAGTTTCAGGGTAAAAATGAAATTAAGCTGAATGGTATATTTGGTGCCATTGGAAGTGATCCATTATCTGAATTAGCAAAAAAAATTGGCGTAAAAATAAATTATAAAAAAGAAATAATAATTAATCATGAAAATTCTGAAACAAATATTAAAGGAGTGTTTGCAGCAGGAGATGTTGCAGATAAAGAGTTTAAGCAGGCAATAACAGGAGTAGCAGAAGGAGTAACAGCGTCACACTCAGCCTATAAATATGTTAACGAAAATAATTTAATTTGTACTATGAACGATGAAAAAATTAAGAAAAAATAAGTTACTTGAATAACATTCCAAGGACCAAAACAAAAACTATTCCAATAACTAAGAATAAAGCATTTTTCTTGTTATATTGTTCATGTGTCTCTGGAACTAAATCACTTGCTGCGACATATAAGAAACTTCCAGCAGACAAAGCAATTAAAATTCCTAAAATACTTTCAGTTATATCATTGAGAAAGAATAGGGTTAATGTTGCTCCAAAAGGTGTTGCTAATGCTACCAAAAACGAATAAAATACAGCCCAAAATTTTTTTATATTTGCATGCAACAAAACTGCCATTGATGTCATTCCTTCCGGAAGTTCATGCGCTATGACCGCTAATGTTGTAATAAATCCTAATTCAGTAGAGATTTCAAATCCAGCTCCTATTACAACCCCATCAATCAAAGAATGAAATCCAAGCCCAATTACAGCTGTTTTGCCGGCATTATGCTTAGTTTCATAACTCTCATGAAAACTGTGATGCATAACAAAATGTTCTATTAAATAAAATATTAAAAATCCCAAGAGAACAATCATTAAAGAATTATCATATAATTCCAAAGAATCTGGAATAAGATGTGTTAAAGCAAATGTTAATAGAACACCTGCTGCAAAACTTACAATATAAATTGAATATTTTCTGGTAAAATTTTTTGCGTATAATACAAGCAATATCCCAATAATTGTGGCAAATCCTGCAATTCCAGAGTAGAATAATATATTAAAAGTTTGTGTTGCCATCTTAAATTCTGCAAATATTACATTTCATTCTTACTCTTTGTTTTGCAATTTCTACAGCGGCACTTCTAGGGGTAATTTTTTTCTTAAAAGAGTTTTTTAAAACTAATTCTGTGTTTTTAGTTATTTTTTCCTGAACTAATTTGAACATTTTTTGCTTTGTTCCATTAATATATTCAACATAGCTTGAAATTACCCCACCGGCATTTGCAACAAAATCAGGAATAACTAAAATTCCTTTTTTATGCAGCATTTCTTCAACCTCATAAGTCATTGGAATATTACTTCCTTGAATAACTAGTTTGGCTTTTACTTTATTTACGTCTCCAATTTTAATAACATCTGGAATAGCAGCAGTAATTAAAACATCAACGTCTGTTGCAATTATTTGTTCACATACTTGTTTATTTCCAGGATAATTATTTACACTTCCTGTCTTCTTCTTTACCTCAAATAATTTATTATAATCAATCCCATCTTTTTTGAATAAGCATCCTTTTGAATCTGAAACAGCTGTAAATTTTAATCCAGCTTCTGTTAAAAATTTAGCTGCGAACATTCCAACGTTACCAAACCCTTCTATGGCAAAAGTAGTTTTCTTGGGGTCTTTTTTCAAATATTTTAATGCGATTAAAGTTGCTTTACTTACCCCAAAACCTGTACTTCCTAATTCATGAGGGATTCCTCCAAGTTTTTCAGGTTTTCCCGTACATGCTTTTTTATTTCCAATTGCTTTTGAAAATATTTCCATTTCATGTTCTGCTGTATTAATATCAGGAGCAGCTATATAATTATTAGGACAATATTCTTTTATAGCTTCGGCAAAAGCTTCAATTATTTCATCTTTTCTTTCTTTTGTCATAGCTTTATCATCTGCGATAATTCCAGATTTTCCACCGCCAAAAGGCAAATCCGCCATAGAACACTTCCATGTCATGATCCTTGCTAATTTAGAAACTTCTTCTGCTGTTACCGAAGAGGTCATTCTTATTCCACCTTTAGCAGGGCCAAGTGCAGTCGAGTCAATAACTAAATAGCCATGCATATTTACTTTAGGATTATACACTTCTAATACTTTCTCTGGTCCAAATTCATCATAATTAATCAACATATCACCTTTTTATTAAACTATTAAAAATTATTTAGTATTTAAATCTATTTCTTTAAATAATAATCTGTGAGTGCTTTAATTGAATTAACAGCTTCTTCCGGAAATGTATAACAAGGAATATTATTATTTTCTAAAGTCTTTTTTAATAGTTCAGTAAATTCTCCGCCAGTAGAAACAACGATTATTGGTTTTTTCTTTAAATCATTTAATTCTGTAATAATATCAACAACATCTGTAGAAATTAAAGGAGTCTGATAAAGTAAATTAACTAATAATATATCACTATTTTTATCATCCAAACAATTTTCAATAGCAACTTGGTATCTTTCGGTCGTAGCATCTCCAACCAAGTCCATTGGATTTCCAACAATAACGATTTCAGGCATTATTTTTTTTAGTTTAATTAAAGTATCTTTACTGAGCTCTGCCATCTTTAAATTATTTTTTATGATAGCATCTGTACTTAGGACACCATAACCCCCTCCATTGGTAATAATTTGTACCCTATCACCTTTAGGAAGAATACTTTTTTCTAAAATTTTAGCATAATTAAACATTTCTTTTAATGAATGTGCAATAATTATTCCTGATTGTTTAAATGCACCATAATAAACTTCTTCTGTTCCTGCTAAACTTCCAGTATGAGATAAAATAGCTTTGCTTCCTTCCTGAGTTAATCCGCCTTTTATTACAATTATAGGTTTCATCTTAGTAACTTTTTTAGCTATTTGAATGAATTTTTTTCCATCTTTTATTCCTTCTAAATACATGCAGATAACTTTTGTTTCTTTATCATGAGAAAGATATTCTAAAATATCACTTTCATCTATTGTTGTCGCATTGCCATAACTTACAAATTTGCTAATCCCATAATTTTCCGTAGTTGCTAAATCTAATATTGCAGATCCTATTGCTCCAGATTGTGAAATAAATGAAACTCCTCCTGAAGAAGGTCTCTTAAGTCTATATCTTGGCAAAAACAAGGTATCAAGTTTCGTTATAGCATCAAAAACACCTAAACAATTTGGCCCGATTAAATTAATTTTTAATTTAGTAACTAGTTCTTTCAACTGTAATTCAAGTTTTTCATTACCAATTTCCTTAAAACCGGAAGAAACAACAACAACATTTTTTATTTTTCTTTTGCCACAATCTTTTATCACATCTAAAACTTTTTTTGCAGGCACAGCAATTACAGCTAATTCAATTTCTTCTCTAATTTCTGTTAATGATTTGTAAACTTCTCTGTTTAAAATTTCGTAAGCATTTGGATTTACCAAAAACAATTTGCCATGAAAATTAGCATCTAATAAATTCCTGAATATAACATGCCCAACTTTTTTTGGATCTTTTGAAACTCCGACGATAGCAACACTTTTTGCTTTGAAAAACTTTTCTAAATCCATGTTTCCTCTTTTCAATAGTGAAGACTGAGCTTTTATATAAATGTTATGTTTATTTCTAAAATAGATATATTTAAATATTTGTTAAGCATTGCAATTTTATAAAATAATCCAAAGGAGGGATTCTCATGGCAGCAAGAAAAAAGAGGAGTGCAGCAAAAAGCTCCTCAAGCAGAAGGAGAAGAAGATAATTAACTTGAACGGAAAACTTTTCCTTCTTTTTTAATTTTTAAAATGAAAATTTACAATGAATACAAGACCGAAGAATTCTTGAAAAAATATTTGCCTGTGACGCAACATATATTAACAAAAGATCTTAACGCCGGATTAAAATTTTGTTCTCAATATAAATATCCGATAGCATTAAAAATAATTTCTGATCAAGCTTTGCACAAAACAGAGATTAATGGTGTAAGGATAACCCATACTGATGAGGATGCTAAAAAAGAATTTGATAGTTTAATGAAATTGAGCAAAAAACTAAAATTGAAATTAGATGGGATCTTATTTCAGAAATATAGAATTGGAAGAGAAGTAATTCTTGGTGCAAAAAGAGATAATATATTTGGAGATACAATTTTATTTGGAGCAGGCGGAGTTTACACAGAATTTATTAAAGATGTTAGCGTTAGAATTTGTCCGATAACAGAAAAAGATGCTATTGAAATGATTGAGGATACTAAAATTGTCAAAATACTTGGAAAATTTCGTGGAGAAGATCCTGTAGATAAAAAACTAATTGTTAACGCCTTATTAAAAATAAATAAAATTCTTCTTGAAAATAGAAATATTTCAGAATTAGATATAAATCCTTTAATTATTAACAATGAAGGAATTTATGTTGTTGATGCTAGAATGTTATTAGATTAACTATAATTCATGCTTCTTTCTTTTCCACCACGCTTGTAAACTCTATCTCTTCTTTTAGCTATTTTATCTCTTTTAGATTTTCTTTTGCCGTAACTTGGTTCGTCCCATCCCATAATAATGCAAAGAATAATTAATATATAAATTTTATCAAACGATAATTATTTAAACAAATTAATTAGCTAAACAAAAGGTGATATAATGGCTTTAATACTTTATTATGGTACAGAATGTTTTCACTGTCATGCAATGGATCCAGCGATAAGTAAATTAGAAAAAGAGACTAAGCTAAAAATTAAAAAAGTTGAAGTATGGCATAACGCTAAGAATGCTGCTGAATTTCAACAAAGAGATGCTGGTAAATGTGGTGGAGTTCCTTTCTTCTATAATGAGAAAACAAAGAAATGGCTTTGTGGCGAAGTCCCATATTCTGAATTAAAAGCCTGGGCAACTGGAAAGTAAAGTTTATATAAAGAATAATTTTATTTTATATATTAAAAAAGAGGGAATATGCCAATAACAAGTCTAGCTAATTTTCAGGTAGAAAAACTACAAATTCTTGATATTGATGGTGAAGTAGATAAAAAGTTAATGCCTAAGTTATCTAACAAAGAGATAAAAGAGATGTATGAATTAATGTTCTTAACAAGAATATTTGATGAAAAATCTTTATCATTGCAAAGGCAAGGAAGATTAGGAACTTATGCTCCAAATAAAGGACAAGAAGCTGCACAGATAGGATCAGCATTTACATTAAACAAAGAAGATTTTGTTTTTCCTGCTTTTAGAGAAAATGGAGTATATCTTTCAAGAGGAATGCCCCCAGAATTATTATTTTTATATTGGGCAGGAGATGAACGAGGAATGTTAATTCCAAAAGATGTCAATATGTTCACAGTTGCAATCCCTGTTTCAACACAAATATTACATGCTGTAGGTTATTCTTGGGCGAGTAAAATTAAAAATAAAAAACAAGTCACATTAACCTATTTTGGTGATGGAGCAACTTCAAAAGGAGATTTTCATGAAGCAATGAACTTTGCAGGTGTTTTCAAATTACCAATGGTATTCATCTGTCAAAATAATCAGTATGCAATTTCTGTTCCAGTTAAGGAACAAACTGCATCTAAGACAATAGCACAAAAAGCATTTGCATATGGTTTTCATGGAATACAAGTTGACGGAAATGATGTTTTTGCAGTCTACAAAGCAGTTAAAGAAGCTGTTGATAATGCAAGAAAAGGTCTTGGTCCAGTTTTAATTGAATGTTTTACTTATAGATTAGGAGATCATACAACTTCTGATGACGCAAAGAAATATCGTAATGAACAAGAACTTCATGAATGGATGAAAAAAGATCCTATCTTAAGACTAGAAAAATATATGATTAAAAATAAGATAGTAGATATAACATATTTTAAACAAGTTGAAACTAAATGCAGAAAAAAAATAGACGATTCTGTTAAAAGATCTGAATCTTATCCTAAACAACCTATTTCAGATATGTTTGACTATGTTTATGATAAAAAAGATTCAAGATTAAATGAAGAATTAGAATATTTAAAACAATTTTATGAATAGAAAAGTTTATAAATAAGTAACAATTACTTATTAATTAATAACAATTAGTAATTAATATGTTAAGAACAAAACTAAAACACGCCCCGACATTAAATACAGTATTAATGGTAGAGGATACTCTAAAAAAAATGAATGAAAGTGCTATAAAAATCAGCGAGCTTAAAAGAAGATTGCCTAAACAAATAAACCACAACACCCTAATGACAATTCTTGAATATTTAGAAAGAAGTAATAAAATATTATTTGGATTAAAAGGAATTACTTGGATTCATAATACAAATAAAAATTTAAGAAAAGCGATTGCCGAAGGTTTAGAAGTATGAAAATAGTTAAAGTAATATTTTCTCCAGAGGCTGAAAAAATATATAAGTATTTGAATGCAAAAGCATCATTGTCAAAAACAGAAAAGATGATTTTAAATGCCATAAATAAAAAAATAGATTTAATTAAAATTAATACACATTATGGTGATCCGATATCTAAAAATTTAATTCATGAAGAGTACAAAAGAAAGTATGGCACAAATAATCTATTTAGAGTTGAACTGCCTCAATTTTGGAGAATGTTATATCCTTTAACGAACAATGAAACGCAAATAGAGATAATTGCTTTTGACATAGATATTTTGGACCATAAACAATATAATAAAAAATTTGGTTATAAATAACATGGCAATAATGAATATGGTTGAGGCATTGAATTCTGCTTTATTTAATATCATGAAGCAGGATAGTAATGTTGTTATTCTTGGAGAAGATGTTGCAAGAGACGGAGGAGTTTTCAGAGTTACAGATAATTTATGGAAAAAATATCCTTCACGAGTATTTGATACGCCATTAGCTGAAACAGGAATTGTTGGAGCAAGCATTGGATTAAGCATTGCAGGGCTAAAACCAGTAGCAGAAATACAATTTGAAGGTTTTATGTTTCCTGGCTTTGATCAATTAGTAAATCACGCTTCCAGAATAAGAAATAGAAGCAGAGGAAGATTTACAAGTAGTTTTGTTTTAAGAAGCCCTTTTGGAGGCGGAGTAAAAGCATTAGAGCATCATTCTGATTCACCAGAAACTTATTATGCTCATGTTCCTGGATTAAAATTAGTTATTCCTTCACATCCTTATGATGCTAAAGGATTATTAATAAGTTCAATAAAAGACAATAACTCTGTAATTTTCTTCGAACCTAAAAAAATTTACAGATCAATTAAAGAAGAAGTTCCTGAAAAATATTATGAAATTGAATTAGGAAAGGCAAATGTTCTAGTTAAAGGAGATGATTTAACCTTAATTACATATGGTGCATGGGTTAAGGAAATCGTTGAAGTTGTAAATGAGAGTAAATATTCTATAGAAGTTATTGATTTAAGAACCTTAAAGCCTTTAGATGAAGAAACAATTATTAATTCTGTAAATAAAACAGGAAGATGCTTGATAATAAATGAAGCTCCAAGATTTTTAAATTACTCAAGTGAAATAATAAGCATTATAAATGAAAAATGCTTTAAAAACTTAAAACATCATGTTGAAAGGGTTACAGGATTTGATACTGTGATGCCAATGCCAAAACATGAAAATTATTATCTTCCTAATAAAGCAAGAATAAAATATTCCATTGAAAAGGTGATAAGTTAAATGTCATACGAATTTAGATTTCCAGATGTTGGCGAAGGAATTCAAGAAGGCGAGATAGTTAAATGGCTTGTAAAAAAAGGTGACAAAGTAAAAGAAGATCAAGTTTTAGGACAAATTGAAACAGATAAAGCAGTTGTTGATATGCCATCCCCTAAATCTGGAATTATTTTAGAAATAAAAATAAAAGAAGGTGAAACAGTAAAAGTTGGGCAAACTTTAGTTGTTATTGGAGAAAAAAACGAAAAAGTTTCTAGTAAAGAAGAAAAAGTAGAAACTAAAAAAGGAAATGCTGTTGTTGGAAGTTTAGAAGAAGCAAAAAGTGCTGGAGGATTTAATTTTATCCAAAAAGGCTCTCAAAAACAAGAAGTTGAAACTGGTCCAAAATTACTAGTAAAAAGAAAGTATGATTTGTATGGTTATATTGACAGAATTCCAATAAAAGGCATAAGAAAAACAACTGCAGAAAAAATGTCTGCAGCAAATACAAATGTTGCCCATGTTACGCATATGGATGAAGCTTATGTTGATAAATTAGTTTCGTTAAGGGAAAAAGATAAGAAATTAGCAAAAAAAAAGAAGATTAAATTAACTTTCTTGCCATATATTATAAAAGCATTAATAAGATCTTTAAAAGAATTTCCATTAATTAATTCAAGCATAGAAGATAACGAGATAATTGTTAAAAAATATTATAGTATCGGGATAGCTGTCGATTCTGAGGAGGGACTAGTTGTTCCTGTAGTTAAAATAGCCGATCAAAAAGATATTTTCACAATAGCTAAAGAAATTGATAGGCTTGCAGATGATGTAAGAAAAAGAAAAGTTAACATAATGGATTTGAAAGGAAGTACGTTTACTATAACAAATGTTGGAAGCATTGGAGGATTATTTGCAACCCCAATAGTTAATTATCCTGAAACAGCAATTATAGCTTTAGGAAGAATGTATCAAAAACCAGTTGTCATGGATAATAAAATTGAAATTAAACAAGCACTGCCCTTTTCAATAACATTTGATCATAGAGTTGTGGATGGTGCTTACGTTGCAAGATTTTCAAATAGATTTAAAGAATGTTTAGGAAATTTAAAATTTTAATTATTTCTTATCATCATCCTTTGTCCATTCTAAAGCAATTAAACAAATATCTTCATCTTTTTCCCCAGTATTTATAAAATCAGAATTAGTATATTTAGAATTGTATAAATCCATGGCTAATTTAATTTCATTATCCTCTAAATTTTTTTCATAAATTGGACTAATAATAGATTTAAGTTCTTTAGTTATATCCAATTGATTATTATTTTGTAAAGGCATAATTAATTCATCCCATCTTTTTATCTCATCGTCTCTCGCCATTAATAATTTAAAGATATCCTCATTATATTTTGTATGCAATATAACCCCTTGATGCAAAGCGGCATATTTTCCATGTTTTCTTGCACTTCCAACTAAAATTTTTTTATTTATTCTTACAGAAGTCCTTCCTAAATATGCTTGATGCCCTAAATTTTTTAAAGCCTTAACGATATATGAATTTACCTTATGATATTGGAATATTAAATCTTTATCATCATAAAAATCTAAAGGAGATATAAAAGAAAAGTGTAAATCCTCTGGCTCAAAATATAAATGCCCTCCGCCAGTATCTCTTCTTACTAAGTCAACATTCTTAATTACGTCAGGATTATATCTATTTTTTAAAGACTGATGACTTCCAAAGACAACAGTTGGCTTGGAAAATTGATACGTTCTAAATATAGGAGTTTTGGTTTCTTGATTATTCATCATTTCAAATAATGCCATATCAATAGCCAAACTCATTGCAGCATTATCTGTCCTATGTGGAATAACTCTTATCATATTTTCAAGACCCATTTATATAATAATTTTAATAAAATATTTAAACTTTGTTAATTATGTGTGAGATATACAACTCAGATAGTTACAAATTTCTCCAGAATGTTTAAATCCTTCCTTAACAACTTTATAATAAGACTTTTTAATGATTTCACAAGCTTCATCAATTTCCTTCTCTTTAACAATATAAGGAGGAATTAATCTTATTCCCTTGTATCCGCATCCCAGCAAGACTAGTCCATTTTTCAAACATTCAATAACTAGATTATTTCTTAATTGTTCATTTGGAAGATCAAAAGCATTCATTAATCCTAATCCTCTAACGTTAGAAATTTTATCAAGATTTAATTCCTGCAATCTTTTTCTCAAATATTTTCCCTGATTATTAACATTATTTAATAATTTCTTTTTCTTTATTATTTCAATAGTTTTACAGCCTAGAGTCAAATCTAGTTTATGACCCCCACCCCAAGTAGAGCTTATTGCACCTGGTTCAGGAAACATATTCCTATTTGATATTGTAGCTGCAACTTGCAAAGCCTTTGCAGCACTCATAACATCTGGGGTTATATTAAAATTATCAATAGCCCACCATTTTCCTGTTCTCCCCATTCCGCTTTGCACTTCATCTGAGATTAAAGGAATATTATTTTCTCTAGTTATCTTTCTTAGTCCATTAATCATTTCCTTAGAAGCAATATTATATCCTCCTTCTCCTTGTATAGGTTCTAAAATAACAAAAGCAATTTCTTCTGAAGAATTTTTTCTTAAAACATGCTCCAATTCATTAACAGCTTCGTTAGAATAGGACAATATTTTATTAGGAATAGTAAAATAATTTTTCTTGTATAATAATTTGGAATTTGTTAATGATAATGCTCCCAAAGTTCTTCCGTGAAATGATCCTTGAAAAGAAATTCCGAATTTAGCCTTATCATTTTTTCTCATGCATATTTTTATTGCGTTTTCTACAGCTTCTGCTCCAGAATTTATTAAAAACGCTGCATTCAGGTTCTTAGGAGTTATTGAAATTAATTCTTCTAGTAATTTTAAATGCTCTTCAATTGCAAAATCCTGCCCAGCATATTTTATTGGATGAGTATTAGAATATCTTTTAATAACTTGTTTTAATTCTGGATTATTATAACCAAGAGGATTAGAAGATATCTGTGATGAAAAATCCAAAAAAGTATTATTATCCAAGTCCTTAAAATAACAGCCTTGTCCTTTATCAGAATGAACAAACGGATAAGGGTCAAAATAATCCCCATTTAATTTTTTTAATTTAGTTAAAACTTTTAGCGAATTCTTTCCCGGTAATTTTAGGGTTTTCATTTTATCTGTAAATAATGCTTCTCATTATTTTTATACCATAATGATTTTCTTGAAGAATCTAATTTTAATCTTATTACAAAGTTATTTGATTCTAACTCGGTCAAATGTTCCCATGTCGCCTTCCAACCAAACCCAATGTGACCCGCTATTTCGTCTATTGTTAAAGGTTTATTTTCAACCAAATCAACAATCTTTGGAAAGACTAAAGTAGGTGCTTTATTTGGTTGAGAATTATTTATTACCCTAACTCCTTTTATGGACAATTTTTCCACGCTATGGTTAACTTCGTCTAACAATTCTTCACATTTATTTGTGTATTCAAAATTATCATCTACATGTCCATCTCCAAATGCATGCCCTATTAGGGAATCTAAGTTCGCATCTTTCTTAATTGGAAAATTTTTTAATAATATAAAACCACTTTTAGGTTTTTTCATACATACTATTTTTTCGGTTATTTCTTCAAGCTTTAGATTCAGAGGTTTGTATATTTTTATTAAAATTTTTAATTTGATATTCCTTCTGCCCCTTAATAAATTATCTAAAACATGCCTATTAAAACCGGCCAATTTAGAGAAATTTTTAATTGAGCCAAATTTTTTTCTTATAAGAGGATAGATTTTTTTAAGAATATTTCTTTTTAAAACCACGGAAATATTAGGATCAATCTTCATTAAATCAAACAAAGTAATCTTATGCTTCATTTTTTAATTAACAAGATTAAAAACTATATAAATATATTGATTATTTTTTGTTTAAGTATCGATTTGTGCACGTTGTAATTTACCAGAATAATCCACATAAATTGTTTTTACTTCAGAAAATTCTTCATAACCAAGTCCGCCTTCTCTTGTTCCATTTCCAGTTTGTTTAACTCCACCAAATGGCAAATGAACTTCTGATCCAATTGTACTAGAATTAATATAGACTAAACCAGCTTCAATTTCTTTCATAGCCTTAAACGCATTTGACATATCCTTAGTATAAATAGAAGAACTTAACCCATATTTAACAGAATTACAAACTTCAATAGCTTCTTGCAAATTATTAACTTGAATGATTGCCAAGCTTGGCCCAAATATTTCTTCTTGTGCTATCCTCATGTTTTTGGTAACATTAGTAAAAACAGTTGCAGGGTAAAAATAACCTTTTTTGTTTAATAATTTTCCACCACAAATTAATTTAGCACCTTCTCTTAACCCAATCTGAGTATAATTATGAACTTTTTCTAAAGCTCTTTTGTTAACCAATGGTCCAATATCAGTTTTCTTATTCAATCCATCTCCAAGTTTTAATTTTTTTACTTTATTTATTAACATTTTTTCAAATTTATCTTTAACTTTTTTATGTATAATAACTCGAGAAGCAGCAGTACATCTTTGTCCAGAAGTTCCAAAAGCTCCCCATATGACTCCTTCTAAAGCTAAATCTAAATTAGCATCATCCATTATGATAATCGGATTTTTCCCCCCTAATTCCAATCCAATTTTTTTCAATCCAGCATTTCTTAATATAAACTCCCCAGTATCCCTAGATCCTGTAAATGATATCATTCTTATTTTATTATGTTTAATTAAAGAGTTTCCAACGTCTTCACCTTTCCCAGTAACTAAATTTACAACGCCTTTAGGAATTCCTGCCTTTTCTAATATCCTTACTAATTCAATCGCACATAAAGGAGTATCCGAACTTGGTTTAAAGACACAAGTATTTCCACAAATTAAAGCTGCGGACAATTTCCATGCTGGAATTGCAATTGGAAAATTCCACGGTGTAATTAAAGCAACAACCCCAATTGGATTTCTAGTAGTCATGCAAAATTTATCTTTTAGTTCACTAGGAGTTGTTATACCAAACAATCTTCTTCCTTCTCCAGCCATATATTCAAAAATATCAATAGCTTCTTGAACATCTCCAGAAGCTTCTTTATACACCTTACCCATTTCTAAAGAAACTAGTTTAGATAATCTCTCTTTATCTTCTCTTAATAGATTTGCAACTTTTAATAATAATTCTCCTCTCTTTGGTGCGGGTAAATTACTCCAAGAGCTAAATACTTTTTCAGCAGCATCAACTGCTTTGTTAACATCATAAGAATTACATGATTGAAATTCTCCAATAACCTCCTCATTTGCAGGATTTAAACTCTGAAATGTCTTTCCTGTTACAGAATTAATCCACTTGCCATCAATATAAATCTGATAACTTTTCACTAAATCACCTCTTTATTTAAGAGTTATCGAAATATATAAAATTATCTCTTAAGTAATTGTAAAAGTATAGCTTTTTGCATGTAAAGCCGATTACCAGCCTGATCAAAAACAACACTTCTCTTACTATCTAAAACTTGAGCTGTTACTTCCTGCCCTCTCAAAGCAGGCAAACAATGCATAAAAATAGCATCTTTCTTAGCATAATTCATAACTTTATTATCAACTTGAAATTTCTTTAAGATCTTAATTCTTTTTTCATATTGAGATTTAGGAATTCTGTATGAAATCCATGTATCTGTGTAAATAACATCTGCATTTTTAGCAGCATTTTGAATGTTATTTGTAACCATAATTTTAGATTTGGTTTTTTTAGATATTTTAAGAGCATTTTTTAATACGTTTTTATCAGGAGAAAATTCTTTATTGCTAGGACAGCATACATTAATGTCTAATCCTAGCAAAGCACAAGCATAAATCAAGGAGTGAGTAACATTATTATTTGAGTCTCCAAAGTAAGCTATTTTTAGATTATTCAATTTTCCTTTTTTTTCATAGATTGTTAATAAATCACTTAAGATTTGACAAGGGTGTTCTAAAGAAGTTAATCCGTTTATTACAGGTATCTTAGAGTTTTCAGAGAATTTTAGTAATTCTTCATGTTCACTCATTCTTATCATAACAATATCACAATATTTAGAAACAACTTTTGATACATCTTCTATGCTTTCTTTTCCATGAGCCCATGGAGAACTCTCAGAATGATAATCTATAACCTCTCCTCCCATTTTAAACATTGCAACATCAAAAGATAACTCTGTTCTTAATGAAGGAAGAGCAAAAAAAGTTAATAATACTTCTTCATATAGTTTATTTTTATATCTTTCAGGATTTTTTTTAATTTCCTTGGCTCTTTTAACTAATTGAAGTATTTCTTTTTTTTTTAAATCTAAAATTGATATTAAGTTTTTCATTTTAATATTTTATCAATCTCACCGTAAACATATCTTAATTCTTTATCCATAATATCATAATCTGAACTATAAATTGGCTTGTTTACTTTAATAAATAATTTTAAATTTGCAGGACTTCCATCAATTACAATGTCACATTTAGCCTTATTGATTGTTTCCTGTAATTCTTTTATCTGTAAATCACTATAACCCATAGCTGGAAGAACTTTTTTCAAATGAGTAAACTTCTTATAAAGTTGTTTAATACTTCCAACAGCATATTTTTCAGCATCTATGACCTTAAGGTGATATTTCTCCGCAATTGCATCTGCAACACCATGAGCCATTCCACCATGAGTTAGTGTAGGCCCGTCTCCAATTAACAAAGCAGTTTTATTTCTAATTTCCTCAGGATTTTCAACACTTATTACAGAATTAATTTCAATAACCTTCGCCTTGCTATTAGCTTTTTTAATATTATCATGAACTAGTTTCAAGTTTTCTTTTGTTGTTCCGGACATTTTGTGTATTAAAATAATATCAGCCATTCTCAAATTAACTTGTCCAGGATAATAACTTAGCTCATGTCCAGCTCTTCTTGGATCAACTATAACAATATTTAAATCGGGCCTAACAAAAGAGAAATCATTATTCCCACCATCCCATAAAATTACATCTGCTTCTTTTTCAGCTTCTCTTAATATTTTTTCGTAATCAACTCCAGCGAAAATAGGAACTTTATTTTTAACATACTGTTCATATTCTTCTCTTTCTTCTATTGTAGCTTTGTACTTTACTAAATCTTTTTCAGTATAAAATTTTTCAACCTCTTGTTTTCTTAAATCACCGTAAGGCATTGGATGTCTTATATTTACAATCTTATAATTTTTATTTTTTAAATACAATGCAATTCTTTTAGAAACTCTTGATTTTCCGCATCCAGTTCTTACTGCAGTAACACTAATTACAGGTTTTTTACTTTCTAAATAAGTTGATTTAGTTCCTAATAAAGCAAAATTAGCACCATTAGCAAGAACAACAGAAGCTTTATTCAAAACTTCTTGTGCACTTAAATCAGAATAACATAAATAAACATAATCAATCTTAAATTTTTTAATCAATTCAGGAAGTTTTTCTTCAGGATAAAATGGAATGTCTTTTTTGTACAATTTTCCTGCTAATTGTTTTGGAAAACTTCTTTTTTCTATTCCAGGTATTTGAGCTTGTGTAAAGCAAACAACATTAAATTCTGGATTGTCTTTAAAATATTGTAGAAAATCTTCATAATCTCTGCCTGCTGCTCCTAAAATAATCACATTCTTTTTCATTTTATTTTATAATATGTGTTCCTGCTTTATTATTTAAAGCTTTCAATGCATTTTCCGGTGAAGTGATAACTGCTTTCTTCCCAGATTTTCTAACGAAATTAACAGCAGCTTGTAATTTGGGCTTAATATTTCCGTCTTGAAATTCTCCTTGATTAATTAACTCCTGAGCCTTTTTAATATTTATTTTATGAATTGGAGTTTGATTTTTCTTTAAGTAATTAAGATAAATATAATCCGTTCCAGTTAATATCAACAATAAATCTGCACTAATATTATTCGCAAGAACTTGAGAAGCATAATCTTTGTCAATAAC
Source organism: Nanobdellota archaeon (assembly GCA_038045885.1). GTDB lineage: Archaea > Nanobdellota > Nanobdellia > SCGC-AAA011-G17 > GW2011-AR20 > JBBSXG01. The sequence continues at coordinate 4,411 of JBBSXG010000078.1, read as the reverse complement.
AGCTTCTACTCCATTTAATTTTCCATTTTCTGAATAAACAGGAACTCCTCCTCCGCCAGCTGCAATAACAATTATATTTTTTTTAATTAAATTTTTTATAACGTCTATTTCAAGTATTTTTAATGGAATAGGGCTAGGAACAACTCTTCTATAACCTCTGCCAGCATCTTCTACAACTTTAAATCCTTTCTTTACTAATTCTTTGCTTTGTTCTTTTGTATAAAATGGTCCTATAGGTTTAGTTGGATTTCTAAATGCTTTATCATTTTTATCAACTAGAACTCTCGTGAGGATATTGACTACAGATGTTTTAATTTTATGTTTATGTAATAAATTATATAATGCTTGCTCTATTAGGTAACCAATTTCTCCTTCTGATTCAGCAACACAAACATCTAAAGGTAAAGCATAAGCTTTTCCCAATGATTCTTCCACCCTGATTAAGATATTACCCACTTGAAATCCATTGCCAAAGGTAATAACAATTGAATGTTTATATTTCAATAATTCAGGAATAAATCTTAATGCTTGTTTAACAACCCTAAATTGAGACTCAATAGTTGCTTTTTCTTTTCCTTTGACTAAAGCATTTCCTCCAAGAGCAATAACAATTTTCATAATTATTTAATTTTTGGCGGGTTTTTTAGCGCCAATTCAAGTAATCTAATAGTATTTTCAATGTCATCCCTGTTTGCCATTCCAACTGTCGAGTGTATGTTACGAACAGGAACAGTTATGGCAGTAGCAGGAACTCCTCCTTTTGAAATTGAAATGTTTAATGCATCTGTAGTTCCAAAATCGCTGACATCTAATTGCAATGGAATTTTATTTTTCTTTGCAACTTGCATAATCCATTTATCTACAGCACGATTAGATATCATCTCAGCATCTTTAATAGTTAAACAAGGACCTTTACCCATCTTAATAGTTGCACTCTCATAAAAATCATCAGCATTAGTAACATCAACAGCTATCGCTATTTCTGGATCAATAGAATACGCGGAAGTTCTTGCACCATATAGCCCGACTTCTTCTTGCACAGTAAATGTAAAATAAATTTCGCTTTTAGATTTTTTTAATCTCTTTGCCAATTCAACTAAAATATAACATCCAATTCTATCGTCTAATGCTTTACTGGAAATTATTTTTTTATTCCCCAAATTAATCATTCTCCTCTTAAAGAAAATATAATCTCCTGTCTTAATGTCTATAGTCACAAGTTCTTTTTTACTCAATCCAGTATCAATAAATAATTCAGTTAATTTTGGATTTTCTTTTATACTAAAACCATTGCTCATTTCATCGGTTGTTATAATTCCATAGACTAATCCCCTAGTCGTTTCTACCGAGACTCTTTGCCCTATTAACATCCAAGGATCTAGTCCTCCAATAGTTGAAAAATAAATTCTTCCTCGATCATCAATATTTTTAACAATTAGCCCAACTTCATCCAAATGAGCTGCAAGCATTATTTTAGGATGTTTTCCTTTCTTAACAGCGATTAAATTTCCAGATTTATCAAAATAAATTTTATCAATGTAAGGTTTTATTTCTTTAGAAACAATTCTTCTTATATTATCCTCACTTCCAGAAACACCAAAAGCATTTAATAACTGTTCAAGCAAATCCATCATATCACCTTGATAAAGAAGCGTTAAGAGAAGTATATAAAATTATTTATTTAGAGCTTTTTTTATGGAATCAACATCATATCCGATAATAATTTGCCCATCTATATCAATAACAGGGACGCCCATTTGCCCACTTTTTTTAATCATTTCATGAGCTGCTTTTTGGTCTTTATCCACATAAATCTCTTTAAATTTAATGTGATGTTCCTTAAAATATTCAGCAGCCTTATGACACCAAGGACAGCTAACCGTACGAAAAAGTAAAATTTTATGTTCTTTTTTCATATTAACCCTTTCCTCATTTTAATTCCTATTTTACTTTATTTAAATATTTTGGTTCGTATGAATTCATTATCCTTTTTAAATTTTTATTCACATTTCCAAAATGATAATTACAAGCACCATATAATGGCTGAGAAAGTTCGCTTTTACTTGGAGGATGCCCTAATTTTCTTGCAAACAATTTAAGTTTTTTTATCACTTTACTTTTGTTCCATTTGCTCATAAACATCTAAGAACAAGATTTTATTTATAAACTTGACCCGCGAACTTGTCCTCATATCCGCCTGTAGAAAATATATATTAAAGAAAATAAAAGAAAAAATTTATTCGACAATTACCTTGCCGAATTTTCCAGGGAAGTTTATATGGTCATGATATCCCCATGAGCCTTTTTCATTGAATGTAAAACTCCATGATTCTCCTGGTTTTAATCCTTTACAAGCATCAAATATTCCAGATTGTTCTCCAGTGTCACATTTTTCAATGCTAGATCCTGGATAAACTTCGTGTGTTGGATGTGATGCTGATGCAGGCCAACTATCTTTTGTCCATTTATTAACCCAAGTAACTGTGTCACCTTGTTTTATTGTTAATTCTGCTGGGACAAAACTGCCATCTGTTGTAATTTCAACAGTATAAGTTTTTGGCTCAGAAGCTTGTCCTGTTATTCCATCTTGTTCTTCAGTACTACAACCAGCTATAACTAATAAAGATGCTAAAAGTATTATTAGATAAATTTTCTTCATTTTTCCTCCTTAATTTACATTTATAGTTCCTGTAGCCTTTAATGCATTTGATGCAGGCCAATAGGATTTATATTCAAATGTTTGATCTGCTGTAAATTCAACTGTAATTGTTCCGCCAGGCAATATTTTTCCTGTGTTAAAGTAATCGCTTCTAAAATCTAATCCACCATAATAAACTTTATCTTGTCTAACTTTAAATATAATCATAACATTATCTCCTTTATTCACGCTTAAAGTTTCAGGGTACAATCCATAATCATCCCCCTCAACTGTAAATTCTTTTGTGTTTGTTGTAGTTTCCTCTTGTATTGGAGGCGATACCCTAGCTTGACATTCTTCCAAAGTTCCAAAAGTTGTTACATTATCTGGACCGCAACCGCTTCCGCATTCAATATAATCACATAAAAAGTTCTCTGTAGAATACATTGGAACACAAACTTGAGGGCAAACTTCTCCATTATTATCATTATTCTGTGGAAGATTTGTAGTACATCCAGCTAGAAATATTACAATAATTACAAGTAAAGTTAAGAATAATTTTCTCATAAGATTAATCCCCTCTAAAAGTTGAACAATTTAATTATTTATAAATATTACTCTTTATGTTTTTTAGAATTTCCTGATTTATTTCCAAATCCTATAAAAGGGCTAAATGATTTATACCATTTATCTCTATTAATTCTATGAGTAATTAATCCAAGCTGTAAATATTTTCCTTCATCTGCCTCACATATTATTCCAATTTGGACTCCATTAAGTTCACTTTTAACAACATTCCATAATCCAAGTTGTAATCCATATTCATCTTGAGCACGATTAATAATAGCAACATCTAAACCAGAAGAATATTCATCACTAGAACTAAAAGACAAATTTCCGTTTACTCCTCCAATTTTAAAACCAGTAGACTCTTTATAATCATTTAAAACCCCAAAAGAAAAACCTTTAAAACAATCTTGAAGGTTAAATACTCCAAGATTAAATCCTAAAAATTCACCACTACCATTGAGAATTCCTAATTGAGCACCATAACTAGTTTTCTCTGTTATATTCAATAGTCCAACTTGAACACCTTTTAAGCTTCTTTCAATATTAATTACAGCTGCTTCTAATCCTTGATAATCTTCATCGGGTTTATAATTTCCAGGAATTTGAACTCTTACTAATTGTTTAGCCATAATGAAAATAATAAGAATAAAACTTATAAGTCTTTCTAATGAAACTACTATAAAATTAAGAATTCTATTAAAACATAATCTTTATAAACCTAGTTTTCATAAAATTCAATGGAAAGAGAAGGAAGAAAAGCTTCTTTCTAAAAATAATGAAGCCTTTAACGCCTAGTTTACGTGAAAATAACAGATACGTAAAATTTCAGGTTAATACTGAAAAAAGATTGAATATAAAAGAGTTTGAAAAAGGCTTGCAGGAGGAGTTTTTAAGCTTCCTTGGACAAATTGAACTCGCAAAAAGTTCATTTAAATTGGTAAAATTCAAGAATAATGAGGGAATAGTAAAAGTGAATGCAAAATTCGCTGATAGGTTAAGAGCTATGTTTGCAATAATAGAAAAAATGAATAATGAAAAAATTACAATAAAGAGTTTAAAGACTTCAGGTTTGATAAACAAGGTAAAAGGGGAGGAATAAGAAAATGGAACCAATGCAACATCAGATGATGGGTTATGATCGTACTAGCACAATGTTTAGTCCAGATGGAAGATTACTGCAAGTAGAATATGCTAAAAAAACAG
>JBBSXG010000077.1:0-1174 GCA_038045885.1 Nanobdellota archaeon | reverse complement strand
CTTCCTGTAAAACTTCCGGAAGATGTCAAATTTACAGGCGAGGGAAATCCATTAGCAACTTCAAAAAGTTTTGTAAATGTAAAATGTCCTACTTGCAAGCAAATGGCAAAAAGAGAAACAGATACAATGGATACTTTTGTTGATTCTTCATGGTATTTCTTAAGATACTGTGACCCGGATAATAATAAAGTGCCTTTTTCAAAAGAAAACATAAATTATTTTATGCCTGTCAACCAGTATATTGGGGGAATAGAACATGCCATTTTGCATTTATTATACGCAAGATTTTTTACAAAATCATTAAGAGATTTAAAATTATTAAATATTGATGAACCATTCCATAAATTATTAACACAGGGAATGGTATTAAAAAACAATGAGGTAATGTCAAAAAGTAAAGGGAATATAGTTAATCCTCTTGAAATCATAGACAAGTATGGTGCAGACACATTAAGGACATTTATTTTATTTATTGCTTCGCCTGAGAAAGAATTTAATTGGGATGATAAAGGCTTAGAGGGAATTTATAAGTTCTTGAACAGATTTTTTAATTTACAAGAAAATATTAGTAAGAAAAATGATTCAATTGTTGAAAGCAAATTAAACAAATTAATCAAAAAAGTTACTCAAGATGTTGGGGAATTTAGATTTAACAATGCAATAATTTCAATAATGGAATTTTCAGATTATATTAAAAATAAAGATTATGATAAAAATACTTTAATGAAATTGGTTTTATTAATATCTCCTTTTGCTCCGCATTTAGCAGAGGAAATGAATGAAAATCTTGGAAATAAGGGATTTCTTTCATTAGCTTCATTGCCAAAATATGATGAAAAGAAAATAAATGAAGAACTTGAGAAACAGGAAGAATTTGTGAATAAAACAATTCAGGACATCAACAACATTAAAAAATTAAGCAATATAGAAAATCCAAGAACTTATTTGTATGTCATTCCAAAAGAATTAAAGTTATTTAATGAGAATCTTAATCTAATTAAAAGTTTAAGCAATTCTAAAACAGTTATAATTTATGCTGTTAATGAGAATAAAAAATATGATCCTCAAAATAAAGCTTCTAAGGCAAAACCTGGTCGTCCGTCGATATTTTTAGAATAAAAAGGTTTATATACTACATTGTGCACATTGTTATACATGATTATAAAGGATGCGA
>JBBSXG010000076.1:0-3689 GCA_038045885.1 Nanobdellota archaeon | reverse complement strand
ATTATAATAATTTAAAATGAACAATTTATTAATATTTATAATAAGCCTGATTTGTTTAGGTGTGGTTTGGTATGTTTTATTTGGCTGGAAACAGTTTAAAGAGGTTTATGAGAAATGAGCAAAAAAGAATTAATATGGATGGTTAAATTATATCATTCTAAATACAATAAAGATGAATCTGGGTGTCTTAGCGACTTTGAAAGAGAACTTGGTTTCTATAATAAAAATAATATGCTAAGAGTATTCTTAAAAAAACTTATTGATGAGGAGATTTTGGAATTTAAATGCTTTAGGCTTGTCAATAGCAATAGTTTTCATACTTATATTGTCAATAAAAAAAAATTAGTTAAGAAAATAAAAAATGACAAGGATTTCAAGGATATTTATGATTTTTTTAATGAAGAGTACATAATAAGTGATAAAAATGATTATCCTGAACTTAATAAAAATGATTCTCAATAATTTATTTCTAAAAGATTAAACAATTGAGTTAAATCTTTCTCAGTTATTTTTTCTGCACTATTTTTTATTTTTTTATTGTCTATTTCGCAGTTTTCTGATTCATAACAGGTATCTTTTAAATCCTTAACAATCCTAAAAAAACAATCTACATTACAATTGTAATCTAACTCTAATGCAAGATTAAACATCTCCCCAATGTAATGTGGGTCATTTTGAAAGTGACTTCTATCCCCCTTTTTAAGGGGCAGATACAGATTGTTAATTGAGGTTTCTCTCATACCATGAAAAGGTTCTGATTTGGGGGGAGAGCATTTAATTCTTGAATCGGCTTCTATAGAAATTCCTTCCTTAAACCATGTTGGTGCCTGATTAAACAATGAATTAGTAAAAATGTGGGCAGTTTCATGAACATCTGCTCCAATATTTAGTATTTCTCCATTTCTTAAATATCCCTTAACAGAACAATAACCTGCTGAATTAAATGAATTAATAAATTCGCTTTGAGAATATTCATCAATAAAGGTAATTTCATATTTTATTGGTTTAGCTTTTATATCTAAATCATAACTAAAATAATTTAATAAACAATTATAAACTTCTGTTTGATATTCAAATGTTTTTTTTAGAAAATTTTCTTCATTTCTGCAAGTTTCACAAATTACAGCAACATTATTATTTTTGTAATTGCTTGTAAATGGGCATCCACATGTATCTGGTTCTATTTTACATATTTCATTTAATGTACCTTCATATGATTCTTCTACCTCAGAAGTAATTTTTGGGGGTTCTTTATTACATAATTTAGAAATGCCTACATCTTTACAGATATCCCCACAACAAACTTTTGCTTTGTGATCTTCATATGCATTAAATATACCTAAAAAATAATTATTACTTTTTGGAATATTTTCATATATCGGACCTCCCGTTTCTTGATTATCAACATATAATTTACAAGCTTCACTATCTTTTTTGTTATTGACTGAGAAACTAATAGACATCGTTGCCTTTTCTTCTCTAAGGTTAGAGCAAGAAGCAGAATCTTCCCAAAATACATTAAATTGTATGTCTGAAGAAGACATTGGACATAAATTGGGATTAGAGACTTGAGAACCACCATAACAAGCATACTTTCCCGTGTTACAGCCACTAATAATTAAAATTGTAACCACCACAAGTATTAGAAAATATTTTTTATTTCCCATCTCATTCATACTTTATTTTGATTAAATGCTAATTATAAATATTTCTGTATACTATTATAAAAACATTTATATATTAGTATATCTTTATCTATACAAGTATATATGAAACAAAAAATAAGTCTAACTGTTGAAGAAGAAATTTACCAAAAATTCTTAGAGTATTGTAAAGAAAGAGGTATGAAAGTCTCTTCTAAAGTTGAAATAATGATGAAAGAAGAACTCAAGAAGAAAGATGAATAGATACATCCATATTTGGAATTTACCAATTGAAAGAGTTTATGTTCAATTTAAAGAGGGATTTAGAGAAGATTTTTTTAATAAGGCATATAACAAATTTAATTCTTGGAATGATTTAGGAAAATTTCTTGATGTTAAGAGGGCTGATACTACCATAGCAAGAAATTGGAAGAATGGAACAAATTGTTATCCTTTAACTATTATCTTTAAAATAGGTAAATTGGTTGATATATCCAAAGAAGAAATTGAAAAAAATATTATTCAAATAAGATGTAAAACAAAGCTTGATAAAAGAGGAGGGAGTAGTGGAAAGCCGATTAATAATCCTAAATTACCAATAAAAATTGATAAAAATTTTGTTGAAATGCTTGGACATATCTGCGGAGATGGTTCTATACCAACAAAATATTCAAAAAAGGGAATAAAACTTCTATATGTAAATAGCGAACCAAAATTAGTAGAATCTTTTCAATATTTAATCAAAGAAATTTTCGGTGATATTGAACCAAAAATTTATATCCGAGAAGGAATTGAATATGGAAAAAAGTATAATAGACCAAACTATGCAATCCAATATCCTACAATTTTATCTTTATTTGTCCTTTCAGTTTTTGACTATAAGGTTGGAGATGATATGAATCTCCCTAATTTTATCAATAAACTTTCTTTTGAAGAAAAATGCGTATTCTTGAGGGCTTTATATGATGATGAAGGGTATGTAAGTATAAAATATAGATTAGTAAGAATTGGTCTAAAGCCGTATAATGTTGTAAAGGATATAAACAATTTACTAAAAGATATTGGAATAGAAACAAAAGGTGTAAAAAAAGAGAAAAATATACATTATATCAGAATATTAAATAAAAATAGCATTCAGTTATTTTATGAAAAAATAAATTTTAAACATCCTATGAAAAAAGAAAGATTAGAAAAAATTATAAAACAAGGGTGGTGTTTTAATAGATTTCAAAATGGTGTTGCTAAGAGTAAAATATTAGAGATTATGCAAAAGAATGATAATATCACAACAAAACATATTGCAAATATGCTAGAAAGAAGCCCAAGAACAATTAGGGCTCATTTACATAATATACAAAATGAGTAAGAAAAAAGGTACAAGAGCTGAAAGAGAATTATTTCATATGTTTTGGGAAACTGGTTCATTTATAGGTGTTCGCAGTGCTGGTTCTGGTAGTACACCTATTCCTAATCCTGATTTGATTGTAGGCAATGGCGAGAAGACCTTTGCTATTGAATGCAAGGCATTGAAATCTGGAAGCAAGTATTTTGATAAAAGAGAGATTGATGAATTAAAAATATTTAGTGAGAGATTTGGAGCAGAGCCATGGATTGGAATAAGGTTTGACAATGAGGGATGGTGGTTCTTGGATTTAGACAATTTAGGAAAAAGCAAGAATGATAATTTTATGATTTCATTAGATATTGCAAGAAAAAGAGGATTAAAATTTGAGGAATTAATCGGGAAATTCAAGCAGAAGAAGATAATATGAAAGAGTATAATTTTCCTTTATGATCTTTGTCTGTTAGGGAGTTAATCTATTCTTTAGAATATGGGGTAAGATTGAACTTTTTAATTCACAATAACATTTGTTAATACCCCTTTTATCTTCGTTCTTTTTTAATTTATATTTAAAAAGAAAATCATTCATTTGATAAGTACTTCCTTTTATTTCTCCATTATCTATTCTTATTGGATTTGGTAAAAATCCCCCTTCTTTTCCCTTTAAGACAAAAATATCCTTTTTTTTATTTTCAAAATCTTTT
>JBBSXG010000075.1:0-1243 GCA_038045885.1 Nanobdellota archaeon | reverse complement strand
ACAATCAATGGAAAAAGTATTGTTGCATCACCAAATACTTTTACTGATTCTCCACCTGCCTTAATCTTTCCCCAAGAAACAGCTTCATCAGGCCTGGCTCCTGCATCACTTCCATCCCATTCCTGGCTAGAATTAATATAAACACTATAATCACTTCCATTCTTCATCATATTTGCATTATTTATATGATGCTTTACAACCCCTCCTCCAAGAATTATTGTTCCTGTTTTCTTTTGAACAATTGTAAATTCATTTAATTTATGAATATCATCAGCAATATCTAATTTAAAATCCGGATGTTTGTACATAAAAAAATGTATCATATCACCAATACCCCCATCAGTAATAGCAGGACAATAAACATTAATATCATTTTTATAGCACCAATAATAAATACTCTCTTCATTATTAATTTCTTTTCCCAAAACCTTGATAAAATCACTAACTCCTATCACTTTTCCTGTTTCTTTTTGTTCCTTGTACAATTTTTCAAGTATAGGATTCATAAACTCTTCAAACTTGCAATACAATTCATTTGGAATATAAATATTTCCAGCTCTGTTGATTCCTTTTTTATGAAGCAATTCTCCAGAAGCACTAAACTCTCCAAGTTTAAAATCACCTAAACATTTTATAATATCTTCTTCAACTCCTCCCGCAGTTGTTACAATAACATTTACTTTCTTATGCTCAGCCAAATATCTAAAAACATCCCTAAGTCCAGAAGTAACAAGATTAGAAGTATAACCCAAATAAATTGTAACCTTTTCATCAATCATTTTATTAATAATATCAATAGCTTTTGCAAAATGACTTGCCTGAAACCCAGTAGAGCCAAAACTATCAATTATTTTTTCATAATCAATGTGACCTTCATCTTCTTTAGAAGATGAGCTAGGATTATCATCATCAAAATTATATCCCTTAATAGGAATACCTTTAACTTCATCGCTTTCAAACAGCACATTCTCACGTGCAATTTTTTCAGTTTCAATATTTTTTTTTTTATTTGTCATAGTTATTATAAAAATAATTATTAATTTAATAGAAACAAAATTAAGATTAATAAACAGGTATTGCCAAACATTCCAATATTCTTAATAATCTTAAATCCATACTAATCTCAAAAAATATCAGTTTATAAAATTATCTAATGAGTAAGCTGTAAAGTAAACGTCAGTTATCGGTAGGTTTTTAAGGTTAAAAATCTTAATAAAACTATGAAATTTAAACCTAAAATTCT
>JBBSXG010000074.1:0-1109 GCA_038045885.1 Nanobdellota archaeon | reverse complement strand
ATCCTCAGATACAATCTCAGCATCCTCAGATACAATCTCAGCATCCTCAGATACAGCCTTCTATTCAACCAAATATTCAAGTTATTAAACATGAATCATTAAAAAAAATAGATACTTTAATTAACGACAATGCTATTCAAATGATAGAATGCCCTGGCCCAGGTAAAAATATTTTAGTAAAGGTTAGAAATATGGTTAACGTAACTAAAATAATTCTAAGTGAAGATGAGATAAAAGATATTATTAATTTTTTCTCAACGGCTACTAGAATTCCTATTTCTAAAGGAATTTTAAAGGCAAGGCTTGATAATTTATTAATTTCAGCTATCGTTTCAGATTTAACTGGCTCTCGATTTATAATGAATAAGAAAAGTCCTTATGAATTGATTGAGGGGTTTTAATGTTAGTTGAAAGAAAAGGAGGGGGGACAAGCCCCCCAATCCCCTTTTTATCTTTTCTTTAATAATTTTCTTTTTTAAATGATTTAGGTGATTGAACATTCATCTTTAAAAGAGTTTGTTAAAAATCTATTTCTTAAACTTATGGTTATAATCTCTAGTTTTGAAATCCCTATTTTCTTTTCTTTAGTTTAAAAAATATATTTAAATAGGATTTAAATTATCAATCTTGTGTGTTACTGGTTTTTTCAAACACTCCTTGAACTCTATGATCACAACCAAGGTACCAGTCGAACCCGGCAAGAGCAGACATGACATCAAGGCCATGAAACCACAACTTAGTTAAAACACTATTTTCTTGAGAGTCAATATAATTTACATCAACTAACCAAACATGTATAATATTAATTTCATTAATTCATCTCCATTAAAATCACGTGTTGGGATTTCATAATTTTTTCTTTCTGGAAGAATTAAAACACCTCTATGTTCTGGCTCTTTAGATTTCTCATTTTCAGCTATTTGCATATATCTATCATAAATCATTCTATCAATTGAGAAATATCTTTGTTTTTTATTTGCTTTAACGGCTTGACTTGCTAATTCTAAATCTAAAAAAGGAGAGTCTAAAGTAAACAAAACTGGCTCATTTTTTAAATATAAAAAACTTTTTGTTATCCGCGCCTTAAAAGGCGCGGTTTTTTCAAAGTT
>JBBSXG010000073.1:0-1486 GCA_038045885.1 Nanobdellota archaeon | reverse complement strand
TATTTGCGGTGATAGTGTAGAAAAATTAAAAGAATTAAAGAACGAAAGTGTTGATTTAGTAGTTACTGATCCACCATTTAATATTGGCAAAGATTATGGAAAATATAAAGACGACTTGCATAAATTAGAATATTTAGAATGGTGCAAGAAATGGTTAAGTGAATGTATAAGGGTTTTAAAAGATGGCGGTGCTTTATACTTATTTAACTATCCTGAAAATAATGCTTATTTAATGCCTTTTTTAGATAAACATTTAACATTTAGACGCTGGATGACTTGGCATTATCCTGTTAATACAGGAATGTCGCCAACTAATTTTACAAGAAGCCAACATTCTATTTTATTTTATATTAAAGGCAAAAAAGCTAAAACATTCAATAAACATGAAATAGCAGAACCTTATAGAAACCCTAATGATAAAAGAATTTTAGAAAGAATAAAGAATGGTAGCAAGGGTAAAACTCCTTATGATGTATTTCAATTTAATATTGTTAAAAATGTTAGCAAAGATAAAACCCCTCATCCTTGTCAAATTCCAAAAGATTTAATTAAGATATTCATTAAAGCAAGTTCAAATAAAGGTGATTTAGTTCTTGATCCTTTTGGCGGTAGTTTTACTACTTCTGTAGCTTCTAAAGAACTTGATAGGCATAGCATAAGCATAGAAATTAACGAGGAATTTTGCAGAATTGGAAAAGAAAGATTAGCAAAATCTACAAGCTTAAATGAATTTACAAACTGATCTTTTCTCTAATTAATTTTATTGACTTGCCTTTCTCTATTAATTTACCTAAAAATATTAATTTGTCCTTTCTTTCATATAACTTTTTAATATTATAACTCGGTCCATAATAATTTTTAGACATTCTTGAAGTCCAATCTTCTTTTTGTAAATGAACTAAACAAACAAAAAACTCATCAAAATCACCGCCCCAAGAAACAAGCAAGTAATCAAAAGGTCTTTGGCTAAATTCTCCGCCTGTCCAAGCTGTATCTGTAGAAGTAACCTTAATTTCCAAAGGTCTATTTAATTTAGTAAAAAATAAATCTGGGTCTCTGTCGGATTTAGAGCTATTAACAAGGTAGCCTAATCTTTTAGTAAATATCTCTGCTGATAATTTTTCCATCATCCTGCCCATCATTTCAGATAAGTTTTTGTTGCTAAATCTAATATCGTAAGGATCTGTAAAGCTTTCCTTTAAAGATTTCATTCTTTTTATTAATTCTATAACAATTTCAAGAACCATAGCTTTACTTATGTAGAATGGGTTTACTTTGTTAAACTCTTTTTTATCCATTAAAAATAATTAGAAATACTACTTTTTAATCCTTTTGAAAAGCCCATTTAATGCACCAGTGTAACTTTCTAATAAAGCTTATAAATAATAAAATATCAATTTTATTGAGGGAAAATGACTTTAATATTAGGATTGGATGAAGCCAGGAAAGGTTCAATTATAGGGGATATGGTAATTTGTGGAGTTTT
>JBBSXG010000072.1:0-2455 GCA_038045885.1 Nanobdellota archaeon | reverse complement strand
GACTGTAAATAAAGGCGCTTAAATAGGTTTATAAGTTTTTTATTTCTTTTATTTTTTATAATGGATATTATTGCCGACTTACAACTGCACAGCAGATTTTCTAGGGCTTGCAGTAAAAAGATTACATTGGATAATATCTATAACCTAAATATTTATATAGAAGTATATCCTTAATTATATAATGTTTAATCGACGTGAAGCAGGTGTTAATTTTCTACAAACTAAGTATAAACTATTAGATAATTTAACTTTTATCCCATATATTCGCTCTAATAATACTGCTTCTATTCCCCATTCAATAATTGATAATTTCGGTCATAAAGAAAAAAGTGTGGCGTTTCTTAAAATATATAATAGAACTTTTTTTAAGCTAAGAATCAAAAAATTACATCTTACTGGAAACAGTCAAGTAATCTCTCTAAAAGCTGAAAAAAATCTAAAAAATCTAAAAATTCAAGTAGTGGATATCAAAACTGAAAGAGAATTACTGGATAGGAATGATGGACTTTTGAAATATATCCCTAAATTCACACTAAAGGGAACTCCAATTTATTTTTTTGATTATGGTCTTTATTATTTGATAGGCGGATATTATAAGAAAGATGTACTTGTCAGGAAAGATATCTTACAATCTGAAAATCTTTTTTCAGTCCTAGGTTTATATCTAGCAGAAGGTGGTAAGATTGATGCAACCTTTACTAATTCTTGGCCTGAAGCAATAAATATTGTTTTAGATTTTGTTGAAAAAAACTTTAATACCCCTAGAGAATCTGTTTGTGTTAGTATTTGTTGTAATTCTTCTTTAAAATCTAAGAAAAATGAATTAGAAAGATTCTGGACTGAAACCACGGGTGTAAAAAACTTCTTTAATAATTTACATATCAATAAAAATGTTAAATCTCCACAAGGTATTTTGGGGCTATATTTTGGTAGTCAAATAATAAAAGAGTTATTTGTTAATTTATCTTATAAACTAGAATTTGATGGGGGGTTTAAATTTATTAATGGGTTTTTATCTGGTGATGGTTCGCCAATTTTACAAAATAAGGCTTGTATAACTCACCATATTCTTTTTGATTCTAAAAAGAAAAATTATGATAGATATAAAGAAATCTTCAATAAATATAAAGTGGGACTTATAAATAAAAATAGATTTGTTCTATATACTAACTGGGACCAGAATTTAGAATTGTTACGGAATGGAGCTTATTCCTACAGTCCAAAAAAAAGGTTCAAATTTCTTAAATATTTTTTATCTTTGCCTAAAACTAAATTAAATAAAAAATTATTTGAAGTGGTGATATTAAATAAAGAATTTGAGAGCCTTAAGGGGTATTTAACTGAATTTTATGAGTCTTTATCTAGGATTTATGATAAAAATAAGATTAGCCAATTTGTGGAGGAACTAAGATGAGTTTTGAGATCATAGCAGACCTACAGATACACTCTTCGCATTCAAGGGCTACAAGTAAAGATATAACCTTTCAGAGCTTAGAAAAATTTGCCCGAATAAAAGGATTAAACTTATTAGGAACCGGAGACTTCCAACATCCAAAACAATTTGATTCTATTAATAAAGAACTGGAGGAAGATAATAATGGGATTCTCTGGAGTAAGACTAAGTTTCCATTTTTATTACAAACTGAGATTAGTTTGATTTATACTCAGAATGGAAAAGGTCAGAGGGTTCATCATCTAATTTTTTCTCCTAACAAAGAAGTAGCTAAACAGATTATTGATGCACTAGGCAAAAAAGGAAGACTGGATTATGATGGAAGACCGATTTTTGGACTTAATAGTATTGAGTTGGTTGATATGATGAGATCAATTAGTGATGAAATTGAGATTATTCCTGCGCACATTTGGACCCCCCATTTTAGTATAATGGGAGAGTACAATCAATTAACAAAAGTTGAAGATTGTTTTGCAGATAATACGAAACATATCCATGCCTTGGAAACTGGTATGTCTAGCGATCCTGCGGATAATTGGAGGATAGGTAACTTAGATAAGTTTCAGTTAGTTAGCTTTAGTGATGCTCATAGCATGTGGCCCTGGCGTTTAGGGAGAGAAGCTACTATTTTCGAATTTGATGAATTAAGTTATAATAACCTTCTAAAATCTATTAGAACTGGGCAAGGATTAAAGAGTACAATTGAGACTCCAACTTTCTATGGTAAGTATCACTATTCTGGTCATAGGAATTGTGATGTTGTTTTATCGCCCAAAGAATCATTGAAAAATAATCAAATTTGTCCCAAATGTGAAAATAAGTTAATTGTGGGGGTGGCTGATAGAATTGAAGGATTGGCTGATAGACCAGAAGGATATAAAAGAGTGAATGCTAAACATTTTGTTTCTTCAGTTCCTTTACATGAATTAATTGCTGCAGTTTATGATGTAAAACAATTGAACGGCAAAAAAGTTTGGGCCGTTTATGATTCTTTAATTAATA
>JBBSXG010000071.1:0-3325 GCA_038045885.1 Nanobdellota archaeon | reverse complement strand
ATGAGAAAGAGTTACAAAAATTATTTAAGGAATTTATATTCACGTTGGGATTTCCAGAATTGGTAAATATAAAAGATAAAGAAATAATAAAAAAATATGTCAAAGAAAGCATTATAGAGAAGGTTATTTACACAGACATACCAAAAATATTTAAGATTAAAGATATATCGGTATTGGAATCTTTGTATAATATATTCCTGGAAGAGCCCGGGCAGATTGTAGAAATATCAAAGCTTGCAAGTGAATTAAATATTTCAAGACAATCACTATCCAATTATTTAAAATATCTTGAAGATTCTTTCTTAATAAGAAAGCTATATAACTATTCTAAAAACAAGAGAAAAATAGAGAGAAAACTAAAAAAATATTATCCAACATTAATCTCTCCGGATTTACTTTTCAATGAAGATAATTTAGCTAAATCAAAAGTATTTGAATGGATCATAGTAACTCAGCTCAAAGCAGAATATTTTTGGAGAGATTCATATAAAAATGAGGTGGATGTTGTAATAAACGACATGCCTATAGAAATTAAATACGGAAAAATAAGTATTGGGGGGGTCGAAGCATTTATTAAAAAGTTTAAAGCAGATAAAGGATATATAATTTCTTTAGAAGAAGATAAATCAATTGATAGGAAGATACAAGTGATTCCTGCATTTAAATTTCTAATTTCAGAAGAAACAGATTTTTCTTAATTATAAGCAGGAATAACCTTCAGCTAAGTACGAATAATTTCTTTTTTATTCCGCTAAAATTAGAAAGATTTATATAGTTGTTACGTATTTTTACGTAATATGGAAATAGTAGCTAAAATAAGTAAGGGAAGCAGAATGGATCAGGTATACATCCCTAAAAATAGAAATGGCTTTAGTATTGGGAGCTATGTTATTATCAAACCATTAGAAACAAAAGAAACTTCTGAAAAACCATATTTTTATAATATTAAATATATCGAATCAGTAAAGATAGATATAATAAATAAACTAATGGGCATTATTGATAAGATAGTTGATGCTGGCAATATAATAATTACAGGTTCATTTCTGGATGAAGGATTTAATTTTAATGACCTGGATATAGTCTTAATAGCTGAAAACAAACCGAATTTGGAGTATATAAAAAAAGAAATAAGGGATAAATTAGGGATAAAGACACATATTATAATTATGGAAAATAAAGTATTAATGAAGGGATTGTCAACAGATCCATTATATCAAATGATGCTAAGCAGATGTATTGCTAAAAAAAGATTTATATACAAACAAAAATATAAAGTAAACTATAAATTGTTAGATTTGCATCTTCTAAAAAGCAAACTTCTAATTGACAACTTTGACCATTTGAATGGAAATGAAAAATACTACCTTATTAGAAATATGATTGCTATATTTTTATATCTTAAAAATAAAAAAATTAGCAAAGAAATTATAGACAGGGAAATAACAAAATATTTTAATCTAAATATAAAACAAATAAAACAGAATATGATAGAAGAAGATATTTTTTTAAAAAAATATAAAATAATATATAAGGAAACATTTGATAAAATAATAAAAGGCATAGAATATGACTCAAAACAGAAAGAAATTAATTGATTTATTCATAGGAAATATTTCAAATTCAATAATCCATAAAATACTGGAAAAAGCTATTGATAAGGAAGAAATTTCTGTTAAATATTCCAAGGAACTGGTAATCGGCTGGGAAATAGCCAAAGAATACAGAAAGAAAATAAATCCAGTTAATAGTCCATTTCCAGACAAAGATATTGAATATGTAAAAAATAGAATAAAAAATAAGGTTAAGTCTGAACTAATGCTAAGAATATTAAAGGGTTATAAAAACATTGATTTAAATCTAATAGAAGAACTGGTAGATAAAGATTTAAGAGAAATGAAGATTATTTAGATTACAAGTCTTCAGAACACAAATAATCTTTTTTAGAAAGGTTTAAATATAACCACCATTTAGGTTATTATAACCATTATTTAGGTTATTTAAAATGAAATTACTTAAGTTACTAAAAGAAGAAAATGCAAGAAAGATATTTGGAAAAAAAGAATTAGTTATAATAGAAAAACAATTACTTGGAATAAATCTAACACAATCAGAAAAAAACAGGCTTTCTAGGGATATAAGAAAAAAATTTGATTTTATAAAAGAACTATCAAAACTAGATATTGATTTAAGAAAGGGGGCAGAAATAAAAAAGATAATCAAAGAAGCAGTTGAAATAATACTGCAGGATAAGTTAAAAGAAGAAATTAAGGCAATACTATTATTTGGCTCTCATGTTAAGGGCATAGTTACAAAAAGGTCAGATATTGATATCTGTGTTATATTCAAGGACATTTCTGCAGAAGAAGCAACAAGATTTAGAATAAGAACCTTAGGAGAACTGCCTGAAAATGTAGATATACAGGTATACAACCATCTACCTGAAAAAATAAAGATTGAAATTGATAAAAAGGGGAAAATACTCTACAAAAAATGAGGATAGATGACAAGATAGAGGAAATTGAAAATTATCTCTCAGAACTTGGAGAAATAACTCCAGATAGTTTTCAGGACTACATAAATGATTTTAAAACAAAAGCAGCGTGTGAAAGATATTTTGAAAAGATTATTGAAGCAGTAGTTGACTTGACCTTCTTGATAATAAAAGACAAAGGATTCAAGACACCAGGAGAGGATAAAGAGGCATTTGATATTCTCGCAAAAGAAAAAATAATATCAAAAGAGCTGGCAGATAGATTAAAGGATGCAAAGAGTATGAGGAATATAATCGCCCATGAATACGGAAAAACAGATGATAGGATTATCTTTGAATCAATAACAGAGGAATTAGAGAAAGATGTAAGGGAATTTATCTCAAAAATAGTAGTCCATTAAATTTTTTCATTACTTATTAATAACACTTCTATTTTATTACTCTACTACAATAATATTTAAATACACAATAAGAGCCTTTTTATTAAAACAAAGGGAGGAAGCAACTTGAAAAAGGCATTATTAATACTATTTATCTTTCTTATCCCTATCATCTATGCAGAAAACACAACAAATGAAACAAACAACACTAATCTAACTATAACTAAAACAGATAACCTAACAGCACAGACAATCCCAACAATTACAGATGCAGCAAAATCATCCTTTCAGAAACTGACAGGTAATATAGTCAAAAACCCAATAAAATACATAATTGGATTAATCGTTCTTGTGCTTATCATCTACTTCATCTATGCCTTATTGGAAAAAGACTCAGAAAAAGACATAGAAAAATACTATAAAAAGGCAGCTGAAATGCATAAAACAGCAG
>JBBSXG010000070.1:0-12440 GCA_038045885.1 Nanobdellota archaeon | reverse complement strand
TTTCTTAAAGCACGAGCCCGACACTTACACTAAATCAGATGTTGTTAAAGAATGAAAAGAGGAGATATCGTTCTAGTAAAGTATCCATTTACAGATTTATCAAGTGAAAAGCTTAGACCAGCTTTGATTATTTTACCCGAAGATGATGAGGGAGATTTTCTTTTAGCTTTCATAACAAGCATAACAATAAAGAAAAATCCTTTTGACATCTCTATTTCAAAAAATGGAACTGGTTTGCATAAAGATTCTATTTTAAGATTGAAGAAAATGATGACGATTCATAAATCTTTAATAGTTGGAAGAATAGGCAGCGTATCTAGTGATCAATTAAAATCTATAGAAATAATGTTGTCTAAAATGCTTGGATTAAAATAATGAATACCTTACTTTGTATAGCATATTCTAGAACAATGCACTGGATTTGTAAGAGCACATTTTATTAAGATAAATTACTTTTCGTGCACGTACAAGGTAATCTGATCAATTATTAAATTAATCATTTTAGAAATATAGCTTTTGTAATCATTTTTATCTGCTAATTCAATAGCCTCATAATATCCTTGTCTTTTTTCATAAGGAATATAAAACATCGGAAATGCATTTTTTATTAAAATATAATTCATCAAAGTTCTTGCTGTTCTCCCATTTCCATCCTCAAATGGATGTATCCATACTAATTTAGCATGAAATATTAATGCTAATTCAAATGGGTGAAATTTATTTTTATTTTTTTTGTACCACTCAAATAATTCATTAATATATTTAACAACAAAATCATTTTTTGGAGGAATATGATCAGAACCTTGAATCTTAACATCAAAAAATCTTAACCTTCCAGGATAAACAACATCTGTATTCCTAGTTAATATTTTATTAACTTCAAGCATTAAATTTTTATCAAATTTTCCTTTGTAATTCTTAAGAAATTCCAAACAGGCTTTTCCATTAATAGCTTCATTGTAATCACTTTCTTTTACACCGGAAGGAATTATTTTATCTTTCAATATCAATGCAGTTTCTCTTAATGTTAATCTGTTTCCTTCAATTGCATTCGAGTTATAAGTGAATCTAATAATAAAATCTTCATCAAAATCTTTAATAACTTTTTCTGGTCTATTATCCTTCCATTTTTGAAAATGAATTTTAAGGTCTTCTAATAATTCTGCTAAATTTTCATTCAGGTATGGGTAAGAACTTATTTTAAATTTTTTAAGATTTTTATCAATTTTCTCTGCAGCTTTTTTAACTTGTTCTTTTCTTGGGTTTTTATCACCTAAGAAAACACGAATCTTTTTCCATTTATTTATCCCGGTTCTTATATTCTTACTTAGGTAATAATACTTTTTATTATTCCTTTTAATAGTCTCAATATATGTCATTAATATATGTATGGGCACAGAAGTATATAAACTTTCCTATTTTGTGCCCATACATACATCTTTAATTTAAAAAGGAGGAGTACCTTATCTTGTATAGCACATTCTAGAACAATACCCTAAAATTTTTTTGATGAAACAATAAAAAATTTATACGGCTCCGTCCTAAATCTTCTTAAGAATATTTATGATGGAGCCAATTTATAGTAGGAAAGTTTTATAAATACACAAAAAGAAACAATTTTAGAAGTTAATAAAGCATGGCTAAATTTAGAGAAAAATCGTCTTTAAAGAGAAAAACTTTTTAAATTGAAACTTTAATTTTTGTTTTTCCTATGAACTATAAAAATTTCTATAAAACAATTGAAAATTTAGTAAACTCCAAGTTTGATTCAAAAAACTTGGGAGTAACTTTAAGTTATTTAGGAAAATACTTATTGGAAGAAATTGGATTAAATATAAAAATTGAGGGGGTTAGATTATATAAAAGACAAAATAATAATTTAGTCCTAATAAATCATTATGGTAAAAATGGGATTATTAAGGAAGGCTTTAAAATACCAATGTCTTACCAACCATTAAGGGAATTAATTAAAAATCCGGATGGAATAATAATAAAAAGTTTGGGTGATTCTGGAGTGCACTCTGATTTAGAAAAAAAGTTGGGAGTAGACAAGTTTTGCGCAATTGAAATAGGAAACCGTGCGGAATATGTTTTAGCACTTACTTTGCCAAAAGAATTAGATCAAGAGAAAAATGCGGAATTGATGTATTTATTAAGAACTTTAACAAGTGTAATTAATTCTAAGATTAAGAATAAAAATTTAGATGACATATTCAGGCACGCCCATAACCTGCAAAAAAATATTTTACCAAAATCACAACCAAAATTTTTAGGTTATGACATGCATTTTTTTGCCAAACAGGCTGAAGAAGTTGGAGGGGACTATATCAATTTTAATATCGTGAATGATAAACTGATGTTTGTAATAGGAGATGTATCCGGTCATGGTTTAATCCCTGCAGTTCAAGCAATTATAACTCATCATATAATAGGAACAGCTATAGATTTAAAAGATTCTGAAAACATTGAGGGAATTTTATCAATATTAAATAAAAGGCTTCATGATGACAGGGTATCTGATAAATTTATGACGTTAGTGTATTCTTTATTAGATAAAGAAGGAAATGTTAAATATGCGAATGCCGGCCATAATCCGCCAATTTTGTTCAAAGCTTCGGAAAATAATTTTCATGAGCTTGATAATTCTGGGATACCTCTGGGAGTTTTAAATAATTCTAGTTACAATGTATCAACTGTTAAGTTGAAAGAGAAGGATATTTTAATTTCGTATACAGATGGTATCATAGAGTTAGTAAACAAAAAATCTAGAATTTTTGGAGAATCTAGATTAAAAAAGTTAGTTCATGATAATAAGAACAAAACAAGCAAGGAGCTAGTTGATATTATCTTAGAAGAAACTCAAAAATTTAGTAAAAGGGCAAATTTAGAAGATGATATGACTATTGCAATCATCAAAAAATTAAATGTTATATGAAATGAACGGCGATCAATTTAATTTATTTAGTTTATCATAAATTTCTTGCTCTTGTCTTTTTAATTCACGAACATGTTTGCTCAGCTTATAATTTTTAACTATTTCGACTTTAGGCATTGGCATAATATCTCTGGCTTGTTTTATCTTAGTATATCTTGGTAATCCTGCAGTAATATATTGTTTTTTATATTTATACTGTGCAGGAAATTCTCTAATGTTTAAATCAGGCAAGTTTTTTAGTCCAAATTTATTTTCGGCAGCCATAATGACCTTAACTTCTGGCATCTCATAATCATAAAATTTTTCTTGTTTAGCATTTTCAGGATTTATTATGTTATATTTGTAAGATTCTTTTATTGGTTTAGGTGCTATTGGCAGCTCTAGTTGTTTGCTCTTCTTAAAATGCAAATTAAACTTATCAAATAAACTAACTGCTTCTTGGCTTAGATGTTTTTTAGAATGCTTTAATTTCATTAATGAACTTGAAGTATCAAACAATTTTTTATCAAGGACTCCATGTTCTTCGGTAAATACCTTATGAAAATCCATTATTTTATTATAAATCAAAGTATCTTGTTTTACTGGAAGTTTGTAGTATGCCAATAATGCTTGTCCGTAATACTCTTTTGCTTCTGTAGGATATTTATTTAAATTATTAAACGCCTTTTCAAGTAATTTTAATATGTATTTCTTCCTTTGAATTATCTCATGATTGGTAAATCTATTATGCAGGATATTAAACAAGCTTTCTCTTTCGTATCTTGGAGGTTCAGGAATTTTCTCAAGAGTTTTCATCGCTCTTTCTCTTTCTTTATTTAATGCTCTAAAGTTCTTAGTCTCTTTCTCTTCTGGATTGCTTAAATCTATTGCCTTTCCAAAGTCCTTGATTAATCTGCTAGTCATTAATTCCTTATTTCTTACAAAATGCTTTAATTTTTCTTCTTCAAATTCAAGCTTCTTTGAAAAATATGTAAGTTTTACATTAACAACTTTCTCTTCATGTTTTATCAAGTCTTTTAAAGAACTAATTGTATCTAGGGAATCAAGGGTTAATGATTTTCCTGAATTTTTTAATGCAACTATTTTGTTTGAGACATCAAAAAAATGCTTCTCGTGAGGAAATACCTTTAGCATTTCTTTGGTGAATAATCTAAACTTTAAAGTTAATTCCCAATCCTTTATTAATTTTAGTTTATTATATTTTAATAATGCTAATCCAAATATTCTCTTTGCTTTTATAGGGTTACTATAAATTAATTTTGTACCTTTTGTCAATAATTTAAGTATTTTATTTTTCTTATGTCTGGTAAATATAGATATTCTAACTGGTTTAGGAGCTTCTGAGAATACGGGTTTCAATATTATCTTAGATGGGGCTTGAGGTAATTCTAATCTAGGTTGTATTTTAACTTGTTTTTGTTTCTTTGCAAATAATGACCTAAAACCCTTGAATATGCTAAAGTGTTCAACCTCTTTTGTTACAATTTCTGGTTTGTAATTAATTAATTTTTCAAATAAAGAATTTACATCATTAATCCTATCTCTTTTTAAATCTACTCCAGAATATTTTAACTTAACTATTTTATCCGCTAATTCGATTTCATTTCTGTTTATTCCTTTTATCTGGCTTACCTCTTCTAAAGTAATTTCTTGTTTGTAATTATGCCTGAATTTTAAATAATCCTTAAAAGTTACATTTAAATTATCTAGATATTCTTTTAGGTCATTTTTATTTAACTTTTGTCTTAATTCACTAAATTTAGCATTAAAATCTATTTTTTCTTGATCTTTTGTCTCTTGTTTTTTATGGGATTTTAAATTAAATTTAGGCAAATGTATTTTAGAAATATTATCTTTTAATATTATAAACAAAAAAATAAATGATATGATTGCCATGAAGATTATAGGAAGTGCCAAGATTATAGAGAAACTCTGACCAAATAAAGTAATTTCTTGAGCATTAACTAAAGGAATAAACAAAAGTATGAACAAGAATATTAACCCCTTTTTCATATATCCTTAGATACTCTAATAATATAAAAAGGTTATGTTACACTACAATTATAAAAACATTAATAACCCTTTCTAACTTATTCTTAATATGAAATTCGCGCATATGTCTGACTGCCATGTTGGGGGGTGGAGAGACGAAAAATTAAAAGAATTAAGTATAAAATCATTTGAACAGGCTATTGAAGAGTGTGTTAAAGAGAATGTCGCTTTTGTTTTAATTTCTGGAGATTTGTTTAATACTAGTCTGCCAACTATAGATATAATAAAAAGAACTGCACAAGCATTAGATAAATTAAGAGATAATGATATTTCTTGCTATATAATCCCAGGAAGCCATGATTTTTCTCCAAGTGGCAAAACAATGTTAGATGTTCTTGAGAAAGCAGGATTAATGGAAAACGTCATGAAGTTGAAAAACGATGAATTAGAATTTACATTAGACAAGACAAACACAAAGATTACAGGAATTTATGGACTAAGGTTAGGATTAGATAGGAATATTTACAAGATAATAAATAAAGATAAACTAGCACAAGAAAAAGGATTTAAGATATTTATGTTCCATGCTACATTAGATGAGTTTAAACCATTAGACCAAGAACATGTTCAAGGTCAAAGTTATACTGATCTCCCAAAGAATTTCAATTATTATGCCGGAGGCCATACACATATAGTTAGCCATGAATTTAAAGAAGATTATGGATTAATTGCTTATCCTGGTCCTTTATTTCCAAATTCATTTAAGGAATTGGAGGAATTGCAGAATGGGCAGTTTTATGTTGTAGATGACAAGTTAAATGTTAAAAAAATTCCAATTAAACTAAAAGAAACTAAATCTGTTTTCATAAATGCACAGGATAAATCCATAGAGCAGGTTGAATCAGAATTAGAAAGCATAAAAGATGCCAGAGATAAACTCCTGCTAATTAGAATAGAAGGGACATTAAAATCAGGAAAGCCGGGAGAAATAAGATTTAAGGAGATTCTGGATAAATTAGATGCGTATTCAATATTAAGGAATACAGCCAAACTAAAAAGCGTTGAATTTAGTGAATATGAAACAAGAAAAGGGGATGTTAATGAGATTGAATTAGATGTATTAAAAGAAAATTTAAGTAATATAAAAGCTGTTTTTGACCAGGAAAAAATTGCTAAACAATTGCTTTATTCATTAAATTTAGAAAAAGATGAAGGTGAAAGGAATTTTGACTTTGAATTCAGGTTAATTAAGGATATTGATAAAATATTTAACTTAGAAAATGATAATTAAAAAAATCTCATTAGAGAATATTAGAAGTTATACTAATCAGGAAATTGAATTCCCAGAGGGTTCTATATTATTAAGTGGAGATATTGGCTCTGGCAAATCAAGCATATTATTAGCGATAGATTTTGCATTGTTTGGACTAAGAAAAGGTGATTTATCTGGTGCAAGTTTATTGAGAAATGGAGCTAATGAGGGCAAAGTCGAATTGCATTTTAGCATAGATAATAAAAACATTATTATTCAGAGAGTATTGAAAAGATATCAAAATAGTATATCTCAAGATACTGGATTTATTATTGTTAATGGAGAAAGAACTGATAAAAGTGCAATAGAATTAAAACAAGATATTCTAGACATATTAAATTACCCAAAGGAATTATTAACCAAGTCTAAAGCCTTAATTTATAGGTATACAGTTTATACTCCTCAGGAAGAGATGAAATCAATTTTATTAGGAGATAAAGACATTAGATTAGATACATTGAGAAGGGTTTTTGACATTGACAAATACAAAAGAATTAAGGAAAATGCTAAATTATATGTTACTAATCTAAAGCAAAAAAGAAAAGAAAAAGAAGGAAAAATATATGATTTAGAGGATAAAAACAAATCCCTAAAAGAAAAATTATCTAATATAAATTATTTCAATGACAAATTAAAGGTTTTAATCCCTAAAATTAGTGAGATAAACAAGATTGTTGATTCTAAACGCCAAGAAATTAAGTTGATTGAGTCAAATATTAAAATATTGGAAGAATTAAAGAAAGATCTTAGTTTAAATGAATTAAAACTAAAGAATTTCGGTGAGAAAAGAGATTCAAATCTAAAAGAAATTGAATTATTGATTTCAAATATAAATAAATTAGAAGGAGGATTAAGGGATTTCAGTTTAGGCAATGCTGATGAATTAAATTCCAAGATTAATGGGCTAAATTCGAATTTTGAAAAGCATGAAAACGATCTAAATGTTATAAATAGATTGCTTAATGAATTAGATTTGAAAAAAAGAACTTCTTTTGAATTAAAAGATAAGATAGTAAACTTGGAAACATGCCCGTTATGCAAGCAAAATGTGACACATTCTCATAAATCATTGATAAATTCTGAGGAAGACAAGAAAATTTCAGAATATGACAAAGAATTGACGATAAATAAAGACAAAAAGTTTAGTTTGCAAGATACAATAAAAGACATAAAATTAAAATTAGATAAATTAAAGGAGGATAAATCAAGAATTTCTCTTTACAATCTAAAAAAAGATAATTTAAATGAAAAAATACAGAGAAGAGATTTATTATTGAAAGAACAGAATAAATTAGTTGAGGAAATTAATTATTATCATGATAAATCAAAGCAAATTCTTTCCAGGATTAACGAGTTTAAAGATTTGAATTACGAGAAAAATAAAAATGACTTAGATCTATTCTTGCAAAAAGAGAAAAATCTTGAGATAGAGCGTGCAACTTTATTAGCAAATATTACTGAGTTGAATAAGTCTATTAATAGTTTACGGGACGAGGTCAATGAGAAATTACAGATTAAATCAAGAATAAACTATCTAAATGATATCAATTTCTGGCTTGAAGAATATTTTGTCAATATAGTTGAACTTATAGAAAAACAAATCATGCTAAGGGTTCACGGAAATTTCAATGAATTATTCCAGAAATGGTTTAACATGCTGATGGAGATTGAAAACTTTAGCGTTAGATTAGATGAAGAGTTTACTCCATTAATACAGCAGAACGGCCATGATATTAATTATGAATATTTAAGCGGTGGAGAAAAAACAGCAATAGCTTTGGCGTATAGATTAGCCTTAAATCAGATAATTAATAATTTAATAACAACGATAAAAACTAGAGATTTATTGATATTAGACGAGCCAACGGATGGGTTCTCAGATGAGCAATTAGACAGGGTAAAAAATGTTCTAAATGAAATTGACCTAAAACAATTAATTGTTGTAAGTCATGAGCAAAAAATAGAGAGTTTTGTAGATAATGTTTTAAGGTTAAACAAAGAAAATCATATTACAAAAATAATTTAATTATAATTTATTTTTAAATAGCTTTTTAAACTTTTAGATTAAGCAAATGACTTAGTGAAATTTGGGATGGTTAATAAATCTAATAGCATAGAAGATGGAAGTTTTTACTCAATAACTGAAAAATGGGAAAAAATGTTTTTGAGATATTTTAACATGCGCTAGGATCACAATAAAACATTATCTATAACATTCAAATTTGGTTATTAATTAAATTCTCTGCACTTTTGATGTTAACTTTTTTCTTTAAAACTAAATTTTTTATTTCTTCAACAATTTCTGTTTTATCTTTGTATTTATCTTCTATTTTTTTTAATAAAGGCTTAATATCTTTATAAGCCAATACTGCAGAAATTAAAGCATCATTCTCATGTTTATTGTTTATTTCAAAATCTTTTTTCTTTAAGAATTTTCTTACTAATTTATTTTTATGTTGCCCTTGTAAATTTATTTTTGGGTTAAAAACTTTAGCTCCTAAACTTGAAGCAATCTTTTCAACGAATTCAGGAGTTTTTTTAACATCTGTTCCTATTATTATAGGTTTTCCAAATTTAATTATTTCCTTGATGATCGTGCTATAATCCAATTTTTTGCTGGATTGAACTTCTAAAATATTTCCATTAATATCAAGAATAGCATAGCTTTTAGTTGTTCCAGGATCTATGCCTATGATAGTCAGTTTATCCATTAAAAGTTAAATATTTAAACTATTATAAATAATTTGCCTTTATTGTAATTAACAGTCATATATTTCTAAAGATTCCCGAATAACCTTCAAAAAATTCTTGTTTATCAAAATACTTTTTTACAAACCATGATGTGGGAAATCCGATATAAACACCATTATTTTTTAAGCACCTTTTCGCTTCTAGAATGATTTGTTCTAACTCAATATTTTGAGAACTTTGAAAATCCATAAGGTCCTGAAGTAACCAAAACTCTGTTATTATATCAAAAGATTTGTCTTGAAAAAGAAGTTTTTTGCATCTGCGGACAGAACGTGCGGATTATTTGATTTTCTTAAATATATACCAATAGCTTCCACAGCAGAATTTCTAAGTAGCCTAACTAAATGACCCTGACCTGCTCCAATATCCAAAACCCGCATTCCTGACGAGTAAAAGTCAATAACCCAATAGAAATGCATCTTCGCATCACTTTCTATTTCTGTCCATTCTCTTTGAGGTATTGATTCTAATATCATCGTTTGAAGAACTAGATTATATTTAAAAATGTTCTCCTTACATTTTTGATGATTAAATTTGGTAAGATATAAAGTGCATCAGCGGGGATTCGAACCCCGGTCTCCGCCTTGGAAGGGCAGAATATTGGTCTCAATCTTAAATGATCTAACCACTATACTACTGATGCATAATTTTAACATTTCTTTATTTGTTGGTACTTTTCTTTCTTTTTTAAAGATTTTGTATTTTCTCTCTGTCTAATCCTCATGGCTTTCCTTAATCTTTTCTGAATTTGTCACATTCGGGGTTTTTATGCTTAACTTCAATAACGAAAGCCATTTGTTATTTTCCAAAGGTAAGTTAATGTTAGCTTTCTGTGAAGGAGTTAAATTATTTAAAGTAATATGTGGTTTAATAAAATTATGATATAATCGTTTTATTACAAAATTTATGATAAACTTGCAAGCCGTCTGTTACTAAGATGTCTGGTGGTTTTAATGATCTTGCACAAGCTTTCTTTAAAACTGCAATTGCTTCAGCAATATCTCTCTTAAGAGAAACATGCATAGTTATTATAGAATTCAAAGAATCAATGTGATAAATAAGACGACCCAACGTAAAATGACCAGGTTTGTGCACCAGCTATTGCAAATCTTTTTAATCTTTCAATCTTCTCTTCGCGGGTTTTGGCCCCCAAGGATAGTAAAGTAGCAGCTGCGGTCCCTGCCAACACATAATACAGCGACGATATTATAGGAGCCATAATGTTTTGGCTGTCTGGTCCGAATTTCACCCCCAAATAAACACCAAAGGCTGCTCTGGCTAATGTTAAACCAGTGGCAACTGTTGAACTATCTTTCAATCTTGATTCCAAAGAAAGTGATTCTGATTGAGCATTCGAAATGTCTTTCATAAGAATTGAAACTCAGTAAAAATATATAAACCTATCGATTCATTTTTCAAGGAAATGCTTGAAATAAAGACTTATGAACTGAAAAAATAGGGATACTTATAAAGTTATAGCAAATCGCGGCTCCATCCTAAATCTTTTTAATTAATGGGTTATTCCCATAACCCTATGCGGGGGTTAATGGGAGATAACCGCATATGAATAAAAAGAGAGAAGTAAAACCAGTTAATAAAATTAAGCGTTTGTTAAGAAGACTTAAAGCACCAAGATACTTACATCATTTTGGACCAAAAATTTATCACAGAAGAGAGTTAATTGAATCTGGGAATTCTGCATTGAAAAGAAAATATGGAATTAGCGTGAGCTCTCGTTCTGCTCGAATGATAAGAGCAGAACTTTATCTCAGATTAAACTGCCATAATTTATTTTTAAAAATTATTGAGATTTAGGACGGAGTCGCAAATCGCATTAATAATAATATAAGTGTTCTTAAAAAGAATATGTTATTATTCTAGCTGTTTCTAACAGCATATCTATATCCTTGTGAACTACCACGAGCTAAAGCAGAGAAGGGTTCACACGAGGAAACGCTTCCTGAAAAGCGAATTGTGGGGAAAAACTGACAGAACAGTATATATAGTTCTAAGCCCTTTCTAAGTTCACACTTTTGGAGGATATTTGAGGTGGAGGAATGGTAATATGAAAAAAAGCTCTAATTTTCGACACGCAATACCAACAGTGCTAACTGGATTAGCATTGACTGTTCAAGGCTCATTAAATCTAGGATGCGACATAACAGATTTTTGGGATAATGTTAGACGGGGTCGAATAGAGATGTATAAAAATCAAAACACCTCAAAGTATGCACGCATCAAAAAAACAATATTTGGACATGTTCTTGACGCGTGGGAAAATAATATTAGTACCCTAAGGTCACTTCCAACTGAAGAAGCTAGGAGACAGTTGTTGACCGATATTGCTTGGAATGTCAGCCATAACGTAATCGATTCAATTTCGCAGGCTAACAACTGGCCTCAGGATCTGGGACGGTGCGGTTTTGATAACGGATGGAATTATGTAATGAATGGTCAATTGCCCTCTCACATGAGAGATACTATAAGCACGTTGCTTGGACAAGATTATACTATGGGAACGACCTTTGCAGGACAGCTACAGAGATGGTGGGATACTGGGGCGTCAACAAGAGGCTTGGATGTTGAGTTAATGATTTATAGTGGTAGCGCTGTATCGTCTCGTCTAGATAGCATTGTGCCATTCTCAACGAGGAACTCACTTTCGCCGGCAGAAAAAGATAGCCTGACATATGCAGTGAATGTTCGAACAATGTGGGAAAGTGTTCAATTTCATTATAATAATCATGCTAGATTAGATAGATTAGACAATTTATTAAGAGAGTTCAGTATCGCAAAACCTGATAGCCATGATGGCGGTGGTTCTTCACCTATTGTACAGGCTGATGTCATAGGCGCATGGTATGGTTTTTTGGTGTGTTGGCCGGTGGCATGGGATCCTTTTCCATTATATTTCGCATGTATTGTATCGCACTCCGCAGCTGCTTCTATAGCGTATTGGTTAGGAGGAGGAGGAGGAGGGCATAGCCAAATAAACTCTCCTCATGGTATGTATTTTCCGGGTATTAAAACTCCAGAAAATACTCCATTGCCTAAATGGGATAATTCAGGAATGTTTGGTTACTTAAATGGTTGGCAAGGTCAAAAGCCTATTAACGCTGACCCTGCAGAAAAAATACCTGCAGTATATATGAGCCCAGAAATAATGCCTCAAACGTCCAAACTGCTAGGACTTGCATCAGGAACACCAGATAATTATCGGCAACAGGGCAAAAGATGGGAAAGACCTACAAATCAACCGCTCTGGAGAAATTCCGAAGAGAAAAAAATTTATCACATAAGAAAAATCCCTGGCCGTTCGTAATGAAATTTAGCAATCTCAAGTGCATCATCAATAAATTTTAAGTAGTCATAATATTCTACATTTACTATAGAGACATCATCTCCTTTTGCATCATAAGAGGAATGTGCCTCTACTTAAAATTTAGGATT
>JBBSXG010000069.1:0-2521 GCA_038045885.1 Nanobdellota archaeon | reverse complement strand
AATGGTGTGTAGAAAATGATTATGGCTGGAAACAAGATTTAGAGAGAACAGAAGGATATGGAAGAATAGATTGGGCAGATTCAAGTAAAGTTTCTGACAAGGCAATTTCTCGTGGAATAAATCAAATGGGTACTTTAGGATCTGGAAATCATTATTTGGAAATACAAAAAGTTGAAGAGAATAATATTGTTGATAAAAATTTAGCTAAGAAATTCGGAATATTTCCTAACCAGATTGTTATAATGGTTCACTGTTTGCCTGGAAATTCTAGAGTTATGACTGAATATGGTGCATGGATAAAAATTAAGGATTTAAAAAATAAAAATATTAAAGTAAAATGTTTTGATCAACAATCTCATAGACTAATTGACTCTGAAATAGAAGAATTTTATGAAATACCAAATAAAGAAAGGTTATATAAAATAAAGACCAATAGTGGTAAAGAAATTTTTGCTACAGAGGATCATCCTTTTTTAACTTCTCAAGGTTTAAAATTTGTGAAAGAACTAAAAAAAGGGCAAGAAGTAGCCATATCTTCTTTTGACGGAATTAATTATGAGAACACAGCTAAAAAAGTTATTGTTGATAAAAAAGATATCATAAATATATATAATTCAGATAAAATTGTTGAAGAGCTAAAAAAAAGAGATTTAATACCTCTAACTTATGATTCTTTGAAATTACCAATCCTAACTAAACTTTTAGGTTATATCACTGGAGATGGTCATATACAAAGACTTGAAAGAGGTTATAGAATAAATGTTTGCGGGCAAGAAGAAGATTTAAAGGAAATAAAAAGAGACTTAGAGAAATTAGAAATAAAATCCACCGATGTGAAATTTAGAATTACTTATGGCAAAATTAAAAATTATAAAGGCGAGGAAATAGAAGTGAGGGGAAAGAGCTATTATATTGAGATTAATTCAACTCCTCTTGCCTCTTT
Source organism: Nanobdellota archaeon (assembly GCA_038045885.1). Classification (GTDB taxonomy): domain Archaea; phylum Nanobdellota; class Nanobdellia; order SCGC-AAA011-G17; family GW2011-AR20; genus JBBSXG01. The sequence goes on along the minus strand of JBBSXG010000069.1, from coordinate 1,578 downwards.
ACTTATTGCACTAGGGTGCCCTAAAGGTAAAAAAACAATAAAAAATTTTTTAGTCCCTTTATGGATCTTTAAGTCACCGTTATGGATTAAGAGATTGTATCTTGCAAGTTATTTTGGCGCAGAGATGACAAAACCTATTGTATATGAGCAATACAAAGGTACAAGAATAGAAAGACCGGCTTTAGCTGTATATAAGATTGAAAGTCTAAAGAATAACGGGGTTGAATATATCTCTCAACTTAGAACCTTATTGAAGGATTTTGACATAGAAACTAATAAAATTCATTTTGAAAAAGGACGTACAACACAAGCCGGAATGACAGTCAAAATAGTTCTTAGAATTTCTTCAAATATAGAAAATTTAATTAAATTTTTTAGTAAGGTAGGATATGAGTATTGTATTGAAAAAAAAATAAGGGCTTCTCATGCAAATTTTTATCTTATTAATAAACAAAATTTGATAAAAAAAGAGTCAGAGGAACTAAATTTAAATTACAAATCAATCAAATTTTCAGAGTTTAAGAAAAGAATTTTTGAATACCCACTAAAATTAAGTTTATTTATTCAAGATAAAATTTTTAATCCACCTTCCGAAATTGTTTTGGATAAAGTGGCTTCAATAGAAGAAGTTAAAAATAATGAAGACGTAGTTTACGATATAAGGATAAAAAATGAAAATCATAATTTTATTGCAGAAGGCTTTGTTGTCGGAAATTGCGGGAGTAGGGGTTTCGGTCATGAAATAGCCACGAATTATTTGCAAATTTTTGATAAAATTATGTTAAAATATGGGATAAAAATTAGAGATAGGGAATTATCTTGTGCACCATTTTACACAAAGGAAGGTCAAGATTATTATAAAGGGATGGCTTGTGCTGCGAATATGGCTTTTGCTAATAGACAAGTTATTTTACATAGAATAAGAGAAGGGTTTTCGCAAGTTTTTAAAAAAACACCAGAGGAACTTGAAATGAATTTGGTATATGATGTGGCCCACAATATTGCAAAGTTAGAAGAACATAAAGTTGATGGAAAAAAGAAAAAATTAATTGTACATAGAAAAGGTGCAACAAGAGCATTTCCTCCTAAACATCCAGAATTGAATAAATTATATCAAGAAATTGGACAGCCAGTTATAATTGGTGGGAGTATGGAAACTGGTTCATTTTTATTGGTTGGAACAAAAAAAGCAATGGACGAAACTTTTGGAACAACTTGCCATGGAAGTGGAAGAACAATGTCAAGAACGCAGGCAAGACACGAAGTTAGAGGAGATAAATTACAAAAAGATATGGAAAGTAAGGGAATTTATGTAAGAAGTGTTTCAATGTCTGGACTAGCAGAAGAAGCTGGAGTTGCTTATAAAGATATTAATGAGGTTATTAAAACAGTTGAATTAGCTGGAATTTCTAAGCCAGTTGTAGGATTAAAACCAATAGGTAACGTTAAGGGTTAGACTTAAATATTGTAAAATTTTAATTTATTTTATGAAATTCAAATATCTAGCAGATGTAGCAATTGCTGATATAGCCTTTGAAGCTTATGGAAAGAATTTAAATGAAGTTTTTGAGAATTCTG
>JBBSXG010000068.1:0-1907 GCA_038045885.1 Nanobdellota archaeon | reverse complement strand
ATCATATCACCTTTTAATATTATTAGCAATTAGTATATAAAACTTATTAAATTTAGCCCTGTAAAATTAATAATTTATTTATATTAATGTATTTTTAAAATTCGTTGTAAATAGCTATAAACTCTTTCCGGATCTTCTATATACTGCATAACAATACCCCCGCCCATTATCGCTTTATTACCAGAAATTAAATTTCCTGCTGTTGCTAGAGTTATAGTACCTGTTCCGAACATTCTATCCCATACACTTTTACTAAGCGAAGAATCAGTTATCTTAGAATATTTAACATTCTTCTGTAATATATTTAAAAATCCTTCATAAAATTCTGCTTGATCTTTATAAAAGATATATTTTCGTGCATTTAAGTTCATTAATTTAAAAAATACACTTATGATAATGATAAATCCAGCAACAATGAATGATACCAAAATAGATCTAGCAAGGAGTCCGCCAACATAAAATCCTATCAAAGATGAAAGGATTAAACCCCAAAAGATCGTTGGTATTATTGCAACAGAAACTTTTGGTTTTAATTCAATTATCGGTTGATCCATACAATTTATATTAAATAACAATATTTAAATATATCGTTTAGATAGCTTAACAAGGGTCATATATACTTCTTATATTTAGTAATTTAAAAAGATGGTGAGTTAAAAGTATTAGTTTTGTATAATTTAAAATTGAATCTAAGACAACTGAGAATATACTAAAATCTTAGCGTAGCCAAATATAGTACTAGAAGCGACATAAACATTTTTGCCGAGTAAATCAACATCAATTGCTGAAGGACTCACACTCAAAGTGTAATTCGAGATGGTAAAATTGTTTGGTGTATAAAACTGAGTTATGAATCTCCCTCCTTTATCAAATTTTTGTATCCTCGCAGACCCTAATCTTTCAGCAACGTAAACATAGTCTAGGGAATCTATTGCCAAGCCAAAGGCCTGTTGGAATTGTCCTGGCCCACTACCATAACTCCCCCATCTTTCTAAAGGAGTATCATCTAAATCAAATCTTTGTATTCTATCTGCTGATAAATCGGAAACATAGAAATCGCCTAGGGAATTAATATCTATACTAATCGGAAACATGAACTGTCCAAGCTCATCCCCACAATCTCCTACCAGATTTAGGTAGTTTGCATTTAAATCAAGTCTATAAACTACACAAGGGGGATCAGAATGAATCTCACCAGCTGTTAAGTATATGTATTTATTTAAAGAATCGATAACTATCTCAGAAAAATAGTCATTTTCTAATGGAGCAATTGACCATTGATTAATAAAAAAACCGTTAGAATCAAATTTTTGAATTCTTTTATTTTCATACCGTGTATCTAAAACATAAACATTATTTTGTGAGTCTAAATCTAAACTACTAGGAGACATAAACTGTCCTGGTTCAGGACCATAAGACCCAAATTTTAAGATAAAGTTGCCCTTTAAATCAAATTTTTGAACCCTATAAAGTGGTTCGCCGTTATAGTCATTTATATCAAGAACATAAATAAAGTTTTCGCTAACTGCAAGGTCAACAATATATCTAAATTGTCCATCTCCGCTTCCAAAAGAACCAAATGAATTCAAAATGGTATATGGTTTCTGCACAGGTAAATTCGTATTCTGTTTTTCTGCAATAATTTTTGTTGGTACGGTTTTACTAAAAACATTTTTAACGACATCAAAAACCGATTTTCCATGTATTTTATCCTGTTTAAAGTTGTTAATTAAAAACAAAGCTAAAAATAAAATTAAGATAATAAATACAACTTTAAACTCTTTTTTCATGATATCAACAATAAATCAGGATATATATATTTAACGGTTTCGTAATTTAAAAAGCTATAAAAACATAATATATCATAAATAATGAGAATAATAATCCCAAGGATGCCGGAACATTAA
>JBBSXG010000067.1:0-1064 GCA_038045885.1 Nanobdellota archaeon | reverse complement strand
AAATTGAAGGCCAGGTTGCAAGTTATAAAGATAAAATTGAAATTATTGCTAAGAAAATTACGATATTATAGGTTAACGAGCATTGGTTGATAAGAAATCTGCGCATTACATTCGTCTAATCTCTTGTATGTTCCTTGAAGAATATAAACTGCATTTATAGGGATATGTCTTAGGTATTTAAGATTAGTAAAGTCCCCTGCTAATGCATGTTCTTGCATGTCATGAAATGATAAAAAATTAATTGTTCTTTTTTGACCAACAGGAACCGCTTTTACAACTATTCCTTCAAGATAATAATTTTTGCTTTCATCCACCTCTAAAAACAATGGGAACTCGGGCTGATTCTTTCTTCTTCTTCTAATATAAATACAGTAATCCTTTAATTTATTTTTTAACCTGACTAACATTTTTTAAGGTGATATCACCCCTCTTTTTGGCATATCACCAGGCATTGTAATTACAAAAACATTTATATAGATTTCTATTAAAAAACCAAAAAGTTAATATAATTTAAGATATTTTTAATAATATGAGTGTTGAAGATCGTTTTAAAACTATCGAAGAAGGTTTGTTTGCTAATCGAGTTGCTCAGATTTTAAATGAAAGGATGGCTTTGCCTGAAGAATTAGAGAAAGAGGTTATATCTGAAGCTATAAAATACTTTGATTCTATAATAGCCTATAATAATTTACTTAGATTTTCGGTATTAAATCCGGATGTATTAGAAGGCTTAAGTCATGAAAAGGATTTTTTATCGATAGAGTGTAGATTTAGACTATTTACTACAGAACAATATATTCAAACTTTAAATAATTATATAAATAATTTGAAAAAAATTAGGTGTGGAGATAATGCGGACCATAAAGTTGTTGGAGAAATAGCAGATTACTTCACAAATTTATCATTTTTTAAATATCAAAAGTTAGTTAAAAATCATCAAAAAGTACATTATTTAAGTTTACATAAAGTATAAAATAAAATGCACACTTTGCCAGAATTGGGATATGCATATGATGCCTTAGAGCCTTATATAGATGAACAAACAATGAAAATTCATCATACAA
>JBBSXG010000066.1:0-18635 GCA_038045885.1 Nanobdellota archaeon | reverse complement strand
GTAAGCCAAGAAGATTTATGTATGTTTATCCTATGTAGGGCTTTTTTTGATTTAAAATTGTAATCTATTTTTTTATTTTTCATCTTTTGTACCTATTGAAATTTTAACTTTTGGATTTCTTATAATTTTATCTTTGAAGTAATATCCTTTTTGAATTTCTTCTATTATTTTTCCTTCTTCTTCATCTGAAATTATCTTTTGAATAACTTCATGAACAAATGGATCATATTTTTTATTTATAACTTCAATATATCTTACTTCTTCATCATCTAATGTTTTATCAAGTTCTTTCTTAATTAATGTTAAACCTTGTAATAATTCTTCTTTGTCTGCATTGTTATTTTCTAAAGCTCTTTCAAAATCTTCTTTTATGCTGATTAATTTTATGATTAATTTATGACTTGCATATTTCAACAAGTCATCTTTTTCTTTTTCTGTTCTTTTCTGAAAATTTTCAAATTCAGCTTGTATTCTTTTCAAGTCATTTTCATACTCTTGTAACTTATTTTGTAATTCCTGAATTTCATTGTTAATTTCTGTTTCCATATTTCTTGGTTAACATAGGTAGTTTATAAATATTATTTTTTAACTAATTAAGATTAAATAAACTAATTAAGATAAACAAAAAGTATTTAAATTAGTTAAATATCTTAATATTATGAAAGAATTAAACTTGATTAAGATTAAGAAACCAACAGGAAATGATCCAAATAGACATATAATATGGCTTTGTGAAAGTCTTGGATTAATAACTAAGAGAGATAAGGATAGAAATTGTTTCAAGGTCTTTTCGGAGATAGTCAAGACAAATAAGGAAAAGAAATATTTAACATCTAAACAAATAAGCAAGACATTAAAAATTTCAAGAAGTAATGTTATCCATTATCTCAACAAATTAATCAGTTCAGGATTAATAATCAAGATAGGAAATAGATACGAATTAAGGGAAGATAATTTAACTCTGTTAATCAACGAGATTGAAAAAGACGCTAGATTAATTTTTGAAGATTTAAAAAGAGTCGGGCTAGAAGTAGATAAAGGATTAGGAATGTAAAAGCAAAAGTTTTTAATTATTTTTTCTTTTATTTAGACTACGACGCGTAATTATTTATGAATAACCAAGAACGATAACATTAACCAATCAATATTTCAACGTTTTCCCCAATTATCTGTTTTAGGGAACTAAGTGTTTTGTCTTTTAAGAAAATATCTTCCTGTTTGATATTCTTGAATTCCTCTTCTAATTCGGTTACAGAACTTTTATTTAAATTAGAAATTTCTCCATTTCCCGATAATTTTCCTTTGAATATTTCTTTGTCCTTAGTATCTTTAATAATAAATACTTTATCATGAATAACAAATAATTCTCCTTCTTTATCTCCGTATCTGAATTTTAGTTTGCTTCTTTCTCTTTCAAATCCTCTCTTGCTTTGTACAAATTCTAAAATGCTCTTGATATACAATCTTGCTTCTCTTCTTAGTTTTTCATTTTCAGCCTTAGTCACCTTAACATTTCTTGCCTTTACTATTTTCTGTAAAGTTAACAAGTAACGTTTAGGAACTAGACCTTTATCGACAATTTTCTTAAGAACATTTTCTACTTCCCCATTTTCGTTAATGTCTAAAGCTGTAAATAAATCTCTTGTAACTGCAATGCATGCATTATAAACATCGTCTAAAGATTCTGTTTCTGCTTTTTTCTCTAAGCTTGCAAATAATTTCTTTACACTATCCAAATATTCTCTTACTTGTTTTACCAAGTCATCTATTTCTGCTCCAGAAACTTCTTTTATTTTTCCATGTTCAACTCCTTTATACATTTCCCTTACTTTTTCTAAAAATTTGACATATTTTTCCTCAAGTATTTTTTCTTTTTTAACAAATATTTCCTGCATTAAATCTATTGTCTCTAAGGGTGTTGGTGGATTTACTCCATACAACATTAAAACAGCCTGTGCAGGATTTAAGACAGAATAATAAATATCTTCGACAACAATGCTCAACATTTTTCCTTTAATTCTATCAAGTAATTTTTCTGCAATGTCCATCTGCATATCAATTGCTTCCGGACTTGGTTTAACTCTTCCCATTTGCAATAATAATTTCCATGGCATAAATACCCCGCGATCATATAATGGAATCCCATCTCTTAAGAAAGTAAAAAATACTGGATGAGCATCTTTTACTCCATCTAAGAAATCTGTAAGTATGTAAACCTGAATATGAAAGTCCTTGTTTACTCCTGTTATTTCTTTTGCTTCATAACCCTGAGTAATAATAATAGCCCTTAATTTATCTTTTAATTCATATCTTGACATTCTTTTGACATCTGTATCATCCACAATAACAAAAACATCAATGTCATTCGCTTTTTTATCTCCCCTGAATAAGCTTCCAGCAGCAACATAGCTCATAATATACTTATCAAATTTCTTTAGCACCATTGTCTTATGTATTTCTGCTATTTTTATTGCTGCCAGCATTTCCTTGGGATCATAAATAGGAGCAGACATTGCAATTAGTTGTAATATTTCATTTTTTCCATCAAAGCAATTTTCTCTTAATTCAGCTAATAATAATGGCTCTGGTTTTAAGTTCTTGTCAATTTCAGCAGCAATTTTCTCTACAGCCTTGCTTAATTTATCTCTTAATTCAAATTTACTAATTTTTTTAGTATCTGAATCATCAACTAGAACTAAGACATTTATGCTTGTTTTGTCGTCTTGTTTTGGAGGAAGCAAAGCTATTCCTAAAATATAATCTGAGAATTCTTTTAATAAAGATTTCTTGAATTTTTCTAGTTTAATCTTTAGTTGTTCAAATTTCTTTTTTAAATCATCAGGTATTTTTGGCTGTTTATTTTGGGACATTTTTATTCTTAAAATATATCTATTATCCTTTATTATTCTCTTTTAAACCTTTTCTTTTTAACGAAATAAAAGATTAAGGTTACTATCCCAAATATGACTCCAACGATCAATGCTAACTTAAAAGTTCTGGCTAATTGAGAGCTCAACCAGACTAATATTAAAGTAACAATCTCATTTACAACTTCTCTAGGAACTTCACCGGAAATATTATTAAAGCTATTATTATTAATTAATGTTGTTAAAATATCAGGCAATAATTTATAATATAAAGCTGCAAAAAAGCTCTGTATACATAATGCTAAGAAAACCCTATATCCAGTTTCTATTAGATTATTTGTTCCTAAAAATACTAATAAAAATCCGATTAAGATTAAGGATATCAAAACAAAAATTGTTCCAACAAGATAAGTCTTAAAAACATCAATCTGCTCTTTTATCTTATCAACTCTGTTCTGAAGCAGATAATCACAGTTTTCTATTTCAGGATTACTTTTGCATGTGTTCTGGATTGCATCATATTCTGCACGGGTTATGTTACTTGTTTCTAAGATATAATTGGTTAAGTCATTTTCTAAAGATTGTGTATCTTCAAGAGTATAACTTGTGAATGTCAAGAACAAGATTAATGTTATTGAAAGGTTAATTAACAAATAACCAAGAGATTTTGAAATAAATCTTAAAAACTTCTTAAACTTATCACCCATTATTTTGATGAGAAAAAAGTATTATTTAAACTTAACTATCCTCTTTTTTTCTGATCTTTCTATGACAACTGTGCCTACATAGTCGCATTTCTTGCACTTATACATATTAAAGAATCCAGGAAGATAAGGATGAATATCTGCACTTTTGCATTTAGGGCAGTACTTCATAATTATAATATAGATTATGTTTATTTAAACCTAACTAATAATAGTTATATGTAGACTAGTGGTATTAATAAATAGTAATGTTTAAATAGTCTTTTGCGATAATTAATTAAATGAAAAGAACTACAGATGGTAGATTTGTAGAAAAAAGGATTATAATTAACAAAGATTCTTTGAAGAGGCTTATATATTCTGCTAAAGAACAAAGCAGATTGACTTGGAGTGGATTGGGTAAGAAGTGCGGAGTAAGCTCACAAACAATTAGGCATGATTGGTTAAAGAATAAGACAATCCCTTTATCTATCTTTAAAAAATTAATAAATTTGTCTAAAGAGAGGAAGAAAGATTATTTATTTGAGATTATTACTCCATTTTGGGGTCAAAGATTGGCACATGGTAAACCAAAACTTAAAGAAGTTGTTTTGCCGGATAAAAATGCCACAAATTTTGCTGAGTTTTATGGCATCCTACTTGGTGATGGATGTATAACTTCAGATTTTAAAGGATTCTCTATAACCGGAGACAAATATCTCGATCATGATTACTATCATGATTACTTAAAAAAACTTATAAGAAAATTATTTAAGATCACACCAAAAATCTATGAAGAGAAAAATGTAAGGGCTGTTCGTTGTATTGTCTATAGCAAAAAAATATCTCAATATCTTGTTGACGCTGGTTTTCCAATAGGAGTTAAGTATGATAAGCAGCCAAAAATTCCTAAATATATTTTTAATAAAAACAAAAATTTAGCCACTTGTATTCGCGGGATAATGGATAGTGATGGATCTTTAGCTTCTCATCCTAATGTAAAGGTAATGATTCATTTATCAATCACAATTAAATCGTTACGTAATTCTGTGCATAAAGGTCTAAAAGTTTTAGGAATAAATGGAGGCATTTTTAATAAAGGAATAATGATATATGGCACGGATAAAATAGATAAATTTTATAATATCATAGGGTTTTCTAATTTCAAAAATGCTTATAAATATGAAAAATTTAAAAAGACAGGAAAGGTTCCTTCTTCAAAAGAAGTCGAAATGTTTATAAGAGGTAAGATAAAAAATTAAAATATTGGGCTCGTAGTTTAGTGGCTATAACGTCTCGTTTACACCGAGAAGGTCACCAGTTCGAATCTGGTCGGGCCCATTCAAAAAGTTTTTAAACTAATATTTTATTAAAAAAGTTCTGCTAAAATGTACGTACCAGAATGCATGTTTTTTGTAAAAGGTGTAGGAAGACATAAAGATTATTTGCAATCTTTTGAACTCTCTTTAAGAGATGCAAAAATCGAGAAATGCAATTTAGTTACTGTTTCCAGTATCTACCCTCCAGGATGCAAAAGACTTTCTCAAGAAGATGGTTTAAAATTATTACAGCCTGGGCAAATTACTTTTGCTGTTATGGCAAGAAATGCCACGAATGAGCCAAATAGATTAATCGCAGCTTCTATAGGAGTTGCTACACCCGTTGATACTTCACAATATGGTTATTTATCCGAGCATCATCCTTTTGGAGAAACTGATGAAAAGGCAGGAGAGTATGCAGAAGATTTAGCTGCGACGATGCTTGCTACAACTTTAGGGGTAGAGTTTGACCCAAACATAGGATGGGATGAACGTGAAAAACTTTACAAAATGTCTGGAAAAATAGTTAGAACATACAATATAACACAATCTGCAGAAGGTCATAAAGATGGATTGTGGACTACAGTTTTAGCTTCAGCAATTTTATTGCCTCCTGGAAGCATAGAGGGATTAGCTCAAATTAATAAACTTAAAAATGGATTAGAATCTAAAGTCAAATAATAAAGCTTAAATAAACTTATTTTCTATTTCTAAATATGCGCCAGTAGTATAGTGGTTAGTATGGTGCCTTGCCAAGGCATCGACCCGAGAATCTTAAAGATCGGGACTTCGACCCTCGGCTGGCGCATTTATTTCCCATTAGAAATCTGCTCTCTCCAGAATGCAACATACAATCCTTTTTTCTTTAACAAGTTTTTATGATTTCCTCTTTCAACTATTTTTCCTTTTTCAAAAACATAAACTGTATTCGCATGTGCTACAGTAGAGTTTCATAATTATATTTTCTTAAGTATGGTATTTAAATTTAACTAGAAAGATTAATAAATAATAAAATTATCGTAAAAATATGAATAAAAATTATGCAGCATTGCCATTAAGGTTAATTCTCGGATTAGTATTCACAGTTCATGGTTATTCTAAACTATTTGGAGGAATCCCTGGGACAACTGAGTTTTTCTCAGGATTAGGAATACCTTTAGCAGGATTTTTTGCTTATGCAGTCAGCATAGTAGAGTTCTTTGGAGGAATTGCTTTAATTTTAGGATTTTTTGTAGGTATAGTTTCAATATTATTAGCAATAGACATGTTAGTAGCTGCTTTATTAGTTCATTTGCCAAAAGGATTTTTAGTAAGTAATGGTGGATATGAGTTTACATTAACATTAATAGCTGGATTAGTTACATTAGCAATGCTTGGCTCTGGTAAACTATCTCTACAAAAGGTTTTTAAGAGATAATATTACTTTATTCTCATGTATAAATTTAAAGAAAGATTTTTAGAGCATTACAGTAAAATAACCAATATAGATGAGTTCTGTGAGTATTGTATTAAGCCGTTAAATAAAAGCATAAGGGTAAACTTATTAAAAATAAGCATAAGCAAATTAAAAAATAGATTAAAAGAATATGAATTTGAACAAATCCCGTGGTGTAAGGAAGGATTCTGGATTAAAGGACCAAGAACAGATTTAGGAAATTTATTAGAGCATTCCTTGGGATATTTTTATATTCAGGAAGCTGCTTCAATGATTCCTCCAATAGTTCTAAACCCGGATGAAAATGACTTAATCTTAGATTTGGCAGCTGCTCCAGGAAGCAAAACAACACAGATGGCATGTTTAATGAAAAATAAAGGATTACTAATCGCAAATGATGTTAAATATGATAGATTAAAGGCATTAAGTGTTAATTTGCAAAGACTTGGGATATTAAACACAGTAATAACATTAAAGAGTAACTATGGCTTTAAAGATATTAAGTTTGATAAAATACTATTAGATGCTCCTTGTTCTGGTTCTGGAGCTATAAGAAAATCATTAAAAACGTTAGACATGTGGAATCCTAATATGCTGATAAATTTATCAGGGACACAAAAAAAACTAATATTAAACGCATTTGACAGCTTAAAAGAAGATGGAACTTTAGTTTACTCAACTTGTTCTATAGATCCTGAAGAAGATGAAGCTGTTATGGATTTCTTGCTAAAAAACAGAAATGCTAAACTAGAAAAAATTGATTTGGATATCAAAAAAAGCCCTGTAATTCTCGATTATGATAAAAGGCATTTTAATGATGAAATCAAGAAATGCCTGAGAATATGGCCTCAGGATAATGATACAGAGGGATTTTTTGTAGCAAAGATAAAAAAGATTAATTAAAAAGATTTATATATAGGGTATACTTGAGGTATACTATGGACATCACAACAATAAAACTAAAAAAAAGTACAAAGTTAGCATTAAAAAGTTTCATAAAAGAAAATGAGAGCTATGATGTAGCAATAAGAAAACTTATTTCTAAAATTAAGTATAAAGATCTTAAGGAAAATTTAATTGAGGGTTATAAAACAAATTCTAAAGAAAATCTTAAAATCTTAAACGAATGGGAAAACGCCTCCAGAGAATTGATTTAAAATGCAAGAAGTAAAAAGAGGAGAAATTTGGTTGGTTAACTTAGATCCAACAGTTGGACACGAAATTAGGAAGTCCAGACCAGCTTTAATAATCCAAAATGATATCGGGAATAAACACAGCCAGATAACAATAATAGCACCAATTACCTCTCAAAGTTTAGAGAAAATATATCCCATAGAAGTTTTGTTACCTAAAAAATATTCTGGATTAGATAAAGATTCAAAAGTTTTATTCAACCAAATTAGAGCAATAGATAAGGAAAGATTGATTAAAAGATTAGGTAAAATAAACCAAGAGATCATAGAAAAAGTTGATGAGAGTATAAAGATTAGCTTAGGTTTAATAAAGATTAATTGAATAATTTTAAATACGCTTTAATTTTAACTTAATTATGTCAAAAACAGCCATAATATTCGAAGCACATAATGATGATTTATATGTTGGAGTAGGAGGAACTTTAGTTAAATTAGTCAAGCAAGGCTATGACGTGATTGAGGTTGTTTTTTCAGCAGGCCAAATGTCCCATCCCCATTATAAAGAAGAGATAATAATTAATAAGAGAATCAAGGAAGCTGAGAGTATAGGAAGACAATTTGGGATAAAACAGACTATTTTTCTAGGGTTAAAAGATAATAAACTAGAAAAAGAAATTAAATTAAAGGATATTCACGAAAGAATCAGAAATATTATAAAAAGATATGATCCAGTTAAGATATTTTGTACAACTTCTACAGATCCTCATCCAGATCATCGTGCAGTAAATCATGCTGTTATGAAAGTTATTGAGAGCTTAAATTATAATAAAGATGTTTATGGTTATGAAGTATGGAATCTTGCTAATGAGAATACTCCTGTAACTTATAATGACATTTCAGATTACTTTAAAGCAAAAATTGCGATGATGAAAGCTTGCAAAAGCCAGTGGTTTTACATGTATTTATTGTTACTTCCAGTTTATTTTAGGGCAAAGTATTATGGAATAAAAAATAATTTTAAATATGCAGAAAAACTTTACATTTTAAGATGAAATACCTATTTGTGATAACAGGAGTTGGACTTGGGCATTGTACTAGAGAAGAAAGCATAATCAACGAAATACTAGAGAAGGACAAGAGGGCACGTATACATATTGCTACCTATGGAACAGCTTACAATTATTTCAAGAAAAAGTTTCCTTTAACATTAATAAGCGGATTAGAATTTGTAGATACTAAAACAAAAGTAAACACGTTCAAAGTTATCAAGCAAAATTTAGGATATATTTTTAAATATTTTAAAAACATTAAGACAATAAAAAATTTGATAGAAAAATTTAATCCAGACATCGTTATTGTAGACGCACAGCCGGAAGGAATAGCTACTGCCAAAGCTATGAATAAAAAAAGTATTTTTGTTTATAATCTGGATTTAAATCATATTCATTATAAAAAACATTTTGGACTTTATACATATTTTATATTAAAGTCTGTAAAATTCTGCTATAAGAACGCTGACAAAGTTATTATTCCTGTATTAACCCAAACTCCAAGGATAGAAGGAAAAAGATATTATGTTAATCCGATAATAAGGGATCATCCTGCAAGATTAAGGGATGAATTTACATTAATGAAGGAATTAGGGCTTGAAAGACGCCCAATTTTGGTTACTATTGGTGGAAGCAAATTTGGAATGCGTTTAGTAAAAACTATCATACAAGCTGCAAAATATTATGATGAACAATTTATAATTTTTGGAGTCAATGTAAAGCCATTAAGCAACAACGTGATATGTCTGCCTTTAAAAAATAATTTTTTAGAGTATTTAAAAATTTCAAAAGCTGTAATAACATTAGCAGGTCATTCTACTTTATCTGAAATATTATTCTACAAAAAACCTGCATTAGTATTTCCGATAACAAATTTATTAGAGCAATATCAAAATACTAATTTAATTAAGCAGTATGCAATGGTATCAAATCTAGAGGATATTTCTTTAATATCTTTTAGAAACTTATTTAGTGAATTCTTGAAAAAAACTGAAAGCTATGAAAGAAAGACTAGAGAGTTAAAATACATAGTTAATGGGAGTTTCCAGGCAGCAAATCTTATTTTACAAGAAGCATCCAAATAATTAATCCAAATATAAAATAGAATAGATAACCTTGAGGAAATTCTACTTTTCCTATTTTAAACCATTTATGCCAGTACGCTTTTGTTGGATTAAAATCTTTAAATGGAAATTCTGGATTGATGACAAACCATAAAAAATCCTCCAAAATAGCCCCCCAAAAATAACCGGTTAATAATATTCCGAATAATTTTAGATCCCATCCATAAATAACTAAAGGCAAAGCAAGGAACATTGGAATCATTACAATCCAAGACCAAAAATGATAAGCTGTTATTCCTTTAATAAAAAATAAGTCTTTTTTCATTTTCCATCCAACAGATTTTGAAGCCCATCCATTCTTTCCTTCTATGTAAGCTTCCCAAAATGCAATACTCACAAATATTAACAGAATATAGGCTAAGATTAATAGTTCATTCATAATTTTATAATACTATTTCAATATTTAAAGTTTATGAAAAGGTTTTTAAATAGTTTAAATAAGATGAGATTATGGATAAAAAAGGGCTGAATAGGTGGGTGGTATTTTTTGGATTGTTAATATCAATGCTATTTGTTTATTACTTATTTAAAAAGTTAGTATTTAAATTTTTAGTAAATATCCTGCCCCTAAATGACACAAACACATTAGAAAAAGTATTCATATTTTTAGTTGTATTAATATTAACTTATTTCTTTGTAAGTTTTAGTTCAAGATTATTAAAAGGTTATTTAGTGAGAAAGAATGAAAAAAGAGACGTAAAATTATTAATCTCTGTATATAGATATTTCATATGGACCTTGGTAATCTTCATAACATTCTCTTTATTATTCGAACAAATAGGATCATTAATCACAAGCGTGGGGTTAATTGGATTTGGGATTACATTAGCATTGCAAAAACCAATATTGAATTTTGTAGGGTGGTTAACAATTGTATTTGGAAAGGCTTACAAGATAGGAGATATAATCCATTTGAGCAATGTAAATGGCCAAGTTTATGATATTACTGTGATGTATACTAATTTATCGGAAATGAACAACGAGGGAGAGCATACAGGGAAATCAATCTCTCTCCCAAATGAATTTATTTTAACAACGCCAATAACAAATTATACAAAAGGAACAAGTTTTATATGGGACGAGTTGAATATTTATTTAACATTCCATAGCAATTGGGAAAAAACATTAAAGATATCAAATAAGACACTTAATGAGGTTGTTAAAGATTATTTTAGAAGCTCCCAGAAAATACCAAAATCTGCAAATACTGAGAAACCAATAGTAAGAATGTATTTAACTGAAAAAGGCATTAATATAAAATTAAGATATTTCATTGACTTTCATGTTGCAAATCAATTTAAAACAGAACTAAGCGGGAAGCTATTGAATGAGTTAAGAAAAAATAAAGACATTATTTTAGGAAAGACAGAAAGTGTTGTCTAAACGCCCGAGAGGGGATTTGAACCCCCGACCTAAAGGTTAGGAACCTTTTGCGCTTTCTGGAATTTATCCAGGCTACGCTACTCGAGCTTCTTAAAAAATTCTATTTTCTTAATGTTATAAAAGTTTTTATTTAGAAATTTCTAACAAAGATTTTAAAGCTGATGATAATCTTTTAATTTTGTTATAAGGATCAAAATGATATTTTTTATGTTCAATAATTATTTTAGCGTTTAAATTCTTTTTGAATAACTTTGTATTACTTAAAGGAACGTATGGATCATTATCTGAAAATATGCAAACAGTTTTTTTGCTTATTTTGCTTGCAACTTTGTTAAAATTAATTGGTGTTTCCATCCAAGGTTTTGCAATTGCTTCTACTTCTGGTCCTTCTTCTTTTTTAGTTTCTTCATCTAAATGCATCCAAGGAGCAATTAAAACACAGCCCCCAATTTTTTTATTTAAAGATTCTACATAACGTAAAATTGCCTGGCAACCAATACTATGACCAACGAAATAAGTATTTTTATCAGGATTTTTAACAGATTTTTTTAAATGATCAACCCAAGTCTTTATTTTTGGTTCAGCTGGATTAGGCATTTTGAGGTTAACAACTTCAAAATCTCTTTTTTCCAATTCATTCTTAAGCCAATAAAGCATAGGTTCTTTAGGATTTCCATCCCAACCATGAACAATAAAAACTCTTTTCATAATCAATTAGAATTAATTCTACTATTTAAATCTTTATAATCTCATTACAACCTTGCCTTCTTTAAATATTGTAATTTTTCCGCCAGATTCAGAAACAACTATCGCTACACAATTAACTTCTTTTGTCAAAGCAGCACAGCTTCTATGTTTAGTCCCAAGTCCGTGATATAATTCAACTTTGCTTGTGTCAATATCCAAGTAAGTTCCACAGCTGACAATAGTTCCATCCTTATTTATTATAAAAACTCCATCTATCTGCGCAAATTCTTTTATCGTCTCTCTTAACATTGGATCAAGAATATTTTTGGCATTATCCTGATACGCTGTAAATGGATTAATGATTAATTGTTTAGTATATCTTAATATTTCACTCTTATTTCCAATGATAAAAGCAGTTCCTACTGACTTATTCTCTCTCCCCTCTCTTGATAATTCCAACGCAACTTCTAATACTGTTTCTATAACATTTGGGTTTATGTCATGAGATAAATTATGAGTTCCTATATTAAATAATATCTTATCAACTTCGAAAACAAACATCATTGACTTGTAGCCCATTCCAATGCTTCCATCAATTACACAAACTAACAAGTCACCTTTGTCAATATATCTTTTTGCAATAGCATCCATTAATAATTCTTTTACGGGAATGATACTGGCATCAGTAGTTTTCTTAATTTTGGTTGGATATCCTTGCTTGCTGAATGTATCTTTATTTACTTTTTTGAATATTGAAACAGAAACATCAACATACAACGAATTTTCATTAAATCCTTCCTGTGTTTTTCTTTGCTCTATAGAAATAATTCCGTTAGCCCCAATGTCTCTTGCTATTCTTGTAGCAGCTAATCCAACATATTCCTCTATTTTTTGATCAGGCATAATAATCAAAATATAACGTTGCTTAAATACTTTATCATTAAAACAAAAATACTATAGATTGTGTAAAGAAAAAATTCAAACACAAGTTATTCTCGAAACTATTTTTTATAATAATAATTTAAGAATTTATTATCAATGAAAATAAAACCTCCTGTAATTCCCTCACTCGAAGTTTGTTTACTAAGGGTTTCTGAAGGTGTATTTTCTGAAGAAGATGTAGTTTGTGTTTGTTCTTCACTTGGAGGAATTTCTTTAGGTGGTTCTTTTGTTTTTTGTTCATCTGTACCTTCATATGGCGGCTGAGTAGGCTCAGGATATGTTTCAGTAGGAGGTTCTCTATAATCTTCATAACGTCTTTCTTCATATCTTTCTCTTTCACGATCTCCAAATTCTCTCATAACCTTCTCACAAGATTCTCGAGTAAATGCTTGTGCTTCTTCACATTGTGGTGACCAACTACCAGTATAATCTCCCTTATAATATTCTTTTGCACCTTCTATCATAGAATCATAACATTTTAACCTTTCTTCAGAATTTTGTATTCTTCTACAATCAATATTAAATCCTCCCCCACCTGGTCCTTCTCTTTCTCTCATTCCTTCCATGATCTCTCTACATTTTTTTTCATCAGCCCTAGATTCTCCAGTTAATCCAGCTTCTATACATTTTTCTGGAGCATTTATTTCAAACATATATTTACCACATTCTTTAGGATTGCGAATTCCGGCTTCTACACATTCTTCAGGTGCATATTCATTAAACATAATATCTTCACAAAGCTTATGGGCTTCTCTTTCATTATCCAAACTTATCTTACCTTCTTCTAAAGCAACAACACATTCTTCTGGAGCATTTAATTTAAACATGACGAGCATACAGCTTTTTCTATCTAATGCATTAGCCTCTTTACATTCTTTAGGAACATATAAATCGTGTTTAGATTCAGCATATTCATCTTCTAATTCAGCTAATACATCTTGTAAATAATCAGGTAATAATTTAACAGGATCTTCAATTTCATCCATTTTTTCACAAGAATCTTTATTTCCTTCTTCACATTCAGCTGCTAATGGAGCAATTATACTACACTGTTCAGCGAAAGCAGTTACTTTAATCTTATCACATTGGCATTCTTTAGGATTTCTAAAGCATTGTGACATAACCTCAAAAAATTCTCGTGCTTCCTTCTTCTGCTCATCAGTTAATTCACGGTCTAGTCTCTTCTGCCATTGAGGGGCATCTTCTGAAGTTTTGCATACCCTTGCGTATTTTCCTGGATCTAAATTAGATAATGTTTGACATAATTGTTTTATTTGAGATGATATTTTTGCAGCCAAAGCAATTTTATCCTCTGTCTTAGAATGTTCTTCTAAAATAATTTTAAGTTCTTCATCTTCAACAGTTGTTTCTAAATCACTAATAATACTTTTTACTGCTTTGCTACTTTCTCTTGTTCTTCTTTCAATTTCAGGAGAAACTTCTCTTTCTAGAACTTCGCTATATTTTTGAGCTCTTTCAAATGATTTTTTGGCATATTCAAATTTACCTTCTTCAATCATTTGTTTTGCTTCAATTATTTTCTCTTCTTTATATCTTAGAGCTTTTTCAGGATCATCTCCCAAAAAAATATTTTCTACAAATTCATCAACAAAATATAATGCGCTATCTGGAGTTAATCCTGCATCTTCTTCTATTTCAACTTCTTCAATATCAGAGTAAATTTCTTCATTAATTTGTGTTTTAGTAGGTTCAGAGACTTCATCAGTAGATATTGTAGTGTCTGATTCTGGTTCATTTTTAGAAACAGTTTGAGTATTTTCTTCTGAAACAGTTTCAGTATTTTCTTGTGCTGTTATATTAAAAATGGATACAAAAAATATTAATAAGATTACTATTACAGCCTCTTTCTTCATATTTTTATTATACTATCTATATATTTAAACTTATCTAAATTTTGTAATGTAAACGTCACCTAAATCAAAAAGATACCTTTTAATATTAAAAATAACTTAATCAAATTATGATAAGCCATAATAGATATGTAAAAGAAGTTATTCCTTACAAAATAACTATTCTCTCCCAACTCTAAACTAAATACTAAACTTTAATCTTTAAATTTTTTCCAGAATTCAACAAATTGATCAAATATTTTGCGGGTGGACTCTTCCTATGTAATCTAACTTCTGATTTATTTCCTGTATTTGCCGTAAATACTCTTTCATTGTCAATGTAAAAATCAACTTTCTTTCCAGCATATCTGTTGTCAAAGAAAAATCTTATGAATTTATTATCTTCTTTAACCTTGTAAGGAATTTCTTCTTCGCTTAAATTATTTAATTCTTTTACAGTTAAGCTAATTCCTAATTTCTTTTCTAGTTCATTTATGTTTTTTCCTTCTTTCCCAATAATTCTTGCAATTTCGTTCTCAGGCAAATATATTGTTGCTCTGTTCTCATCGCTTAATTCAGCCTTTACATTAAATCCTTGTTTTTTTAATTCGTTTTCAAGTTCCCTTGCTGCAAATTTAAATACTGGCTTTGCTTCACGCTGTATTACAACAGGAACAACTATAGTTTCTTCACCATAACTATAAATTTCATATTCTAATTTATTATTTTCAAAATCCCTCACTTCTACAACTGGGCGAGATAAATCAGCTTCAATCATCCCAGAAGGAACTTTAACAGTCATGCTTACACTTAAAACTTTATGAGGAATTCCATTTTTAATAAATATTACAGTATCAATAACATGGGGAATAACTCCCAACTCAGTTTTCCCAATAAATCTCTGAATAGCATCTATAGGATCAGTCGCATGCACTACCCCAAGCATTCCAACTCCAGATAATCTTAAATCAGCGAATAATCTAAAATCATCTATGTTTCTCATTTCATCAAATACAGTATAATCCGGTCTTGTTAATAATAAGATGTCATGAATTTCCTGGCTTGTAGCGTGCGAGATGGAATACTGAGTAACATCCTCACTTAATTGCAGATCTCTAGGAGTCTCAATTGTCTTAACTGTTTTTTCTTTTGAAACATAAAATTCAGCTAATGCGCTGGCGAAAGTTGATTTTCCTGTTCCTGGAGATCCAGCAATTAAAATACCTTCTGCTTGTTCTCCTATTCTTTGTTTTAGCTTCTCAGTTAATTGATATTCATCAAAATTCATTTTTTTAATTGGACGAACAACTGTAATTTCATGAGCATCAGACAATGGAGGCCTTGTAATAACAATTCTATAGTTTTCTAATTGAACTATTGTACTTCCTCTTCTTTCCATTTCAATAAAAGCATCTTTTCTAATCCTAGTTTCTTCAATAATTTCCTTTGACATTTCCTGCAATTGTTCTTGTGTTAATTTTTTATTATCCAAATGAACAAATTTCCAGTTTCCAGGAGATCCTCTCTTAGCATATGGCCTAATATTTTCTCTTAAATGAACACTCATTGTTTCTTTGTCAAAATATTTTTCAATCGCAAGTTTTTTTGATTTGATTACCGGCTGAACATAAATAACATTTAGCCCTTTAGCTTCTGCAACCTTGCTTTGAACTTTATCTCCAGTAATTAATGTTGCACCTTCTTCCCAAGCTAATTCTCGTATTAAAGAGTCTATTTCACCAAGAGAAGCATGTTTTATTTCAACTGCATTTGGTCTTCTTCCCTTAAAACTTAATTTAAAATTTAATTTCAAGCTTAATTCTCTTATTTTTTTAATTTCTTCTAATCCAAGAGTTCCTATATCCCTCCCATAATTAGCCTGATGCTCTAATTCAGCTAATACAGCTTCGTGTACTATTATCTCCTCTACCTTAATCTCATTATTCTCTAATTTTCTTGACAATAATCCTTCAATAGTTATACTTGTATCTGGAGCTAATCTTTCTATTTTTTCCATTTTCAATAAATTTATATACCCTTAATTTAATTTATTTTTGACTAAGCTAGATGTTTAGAACAAGTGAATATCTAGCTTAGTCAAGAATTAAGAGTTTTTAAACATTTCTAAAATGACAAAACAAGAAAACTTAAGATTGTTTTTGAGGGCTATAGAAAAAGCTAAAAAACATCCTATTGGAAAAATTGATTTAGAAAGAATTGCAGAAGAATATTCTGCAAATGTGGATTATCATGACTCAATGGGGGGTTATGTTCTAGTGAGTGTCCCTCTTTATTCTGAGACATTTCGTTTTAAAAAAGGAAATGATGGATTATATTGTTATGATTTATGAGGATTAACCTATTTCTTTAAGAATTGGTCTAATTCTTGCCATGATTTTTTCATTAATAAATATCTTTCATCTAAGAGTTCTCTATCCTGAGATCTTAAAAAACCATCATAATCATTTAGGTTTAAATAAAAAAGTTTATTTCTCTTTGAGGGATATAATGCAACATATAATCTAGGAAAATGATTTACATAGTATAAAGGTTGAAAAAATTCTAATTCTTTATTGAGATTAAATTCATCAAAAAATTTCTGCATTTTTTTAATGAATTCAAATCCTTCCATATATTTAGAAGGTTTTCCTTTTCCCAAAATATAGCCGTTGAACAAAAGTCCTTTTCTAAGGTTTAAATTGCCATGAGAAGCATCAAGTAAATCAAAATTCCCAAAGCTATCTAGACTAACCAGTCTTTTTATTTCATTATCAACAATATCTTGTGCCATTGTATTATCCCAAGAAAAAACGCTTATAAATATATGGTTTGATGTCGGAGATGCCCAAGAGAACTCTTAGTTAAATGTGTTAGTTAATTCTAATCTTTCTTTGTCATATTTTTTATTCCTTAAAGATTTCAATTAATTTATTAATAACCCCTCTTAATTTATTCTCTTTTAAAGATCCAATTTTATATTTAATTAGAGATTTTTCTCCCGTAAACAATCTATTTGGTCTTATCATGCTAACAATATTCAATTTCCCCTGTTTAAAGTCAGAATCTTTTAGTTCAATTGAATATTTATCATATCTTGCTTCACTTGTTATTTGACATAAAATTAAATCATCGCCTTCCAAAACAGATAAAATTAAAGCTGGTCTTTTTTTGTTAGAACTCAAGTCTGAAAAAGGAAATGGAAAAACAATAATATCTCCCTTCACAAGTCTTTCCATGCTTCATCTTCCTCTTCTGCAAGCCAATCTTTTGCCAATGCTTTTTCACTAGCCAGCATAGTAAACATGCTCTCATTTATTTTTTTTAAAGGCCTTATTTCAATTTTATTTTTATAAGCTAAAATTGCTACTTTATTCCCTTGCCTAAACCCTTCTAATTTCCTAATATCAGTTGGAATAGAAATCTGCCCTTTTTCAGTTATTTTGGCTGTTCTCATTTCTATTAAGTCCATCTTAACCTCCATTCTTATTTGTAAGATAAGTAAGATTTAATATATAAATCTTTTGTTTTGTTAAATATGTGGGAGACACCCAAGAACTCTTAGTGCAAATGTATCAGTCAATTTATCTTTTATAGATTTTATCATGAGGGTCATAATCCTCAAAATAGATGATTTTATTTATATTATCAATTCTAAACGCCAAAACGAAATGTCCTATATGAACTCTGCTTATTCCTTTCATACTATAATGAAGATCTTTATATCTATGCTCTGGATTTTCTAAAATCCAATCCATCTTTCTACGTACAATTTGATAATGTGCTAGATTTTTTTTCTTGAGTTTAGCTAATTTTCTAGTTATCTCATCACTATACTTGTCAACATACATTCATTCCACCATTTTTTTAAAATCTTTTCGAGAGAAATGTTTTCCCTTCACAATATTGAGCAAATTTTTTTTATAATCCAACCTTAATTCTGGCTCCAAGAAACTCTGTTCATATTCTTCAACAACTAAGTTTATAGCTTCAGATTTATCTTTCAATCCGTTTTTAGCCTTCACAATATTCAAAACCCTATTCGCATTCTCGTTAATATTTATCATAGCTTGTACCATATACACCACATATATACATATATATTCCTTATATATAAATCTTTTGTTTTGTTAATTCATTAATGTTAAGAAGGAATGTGGGAGACA
>JBBSXG010000065.1:0-9279 GCA_038045885.1 Nanobdellota archaeon | reverse complement strand
CCATGAGAATACCCAATTAAGTACGGCAAAGCCAGTCTATGAAATTGGGGGTTAGTGTCGCGGGCAACAATTAATTAAGAACAAGAAGGAAATTTACATTCATAATTTCACAAAACACATATTTAAAATGAAAAAAAGAGAGTTAAAGTAATTAAGTATACTAAATAGTTATCTTACTTGTTCTTAATAGGGGGGGAGTAAAATGGGAAAAATAAGCCCTGTAAACGCTAAGTATATTGTACATGTAAAAATCAGTATCGAAGGTATTGTTGACAAACCAGATGTTATTGGCGCTATTTTTGGTCAGACAGAAGGTTTACTAGGATCTGAATTAGAATTGAGAGAACTTCAGAGAAGTGGAAGAATTGGAAGAATAGAAGTTAAATTAGAAAATAAGAATGGAAGAACTTCTGGAGAAATAATTATTCCAAGTAGCTTAGATAAGGCAGAAACAGCCATAATTGGGGCGGCTTTAGAAACTACTCAAAGAATTGGTCCTTGTAATAGTAAAGTTCTTGTTGAAACAATCGAAGATATTAGAATTACTAAAAGAGACTTTGTTATTGAAAGAGCTAAAGAATTATTAAAAGAATTAACTAACAAAGTTCTACCAGATAGCCAAGAAATTACAGAACAAGTAACTCAAAGTGTTAGAATGATGGAGCTTGTCGAATATGGGAGAGAAAGATTGGCGGCTGGTCCATCAATTGAGGATTCTGAAGAAGTTATTTTAGTTGAGGGGAGAGCAGATGTTCTTAACTTGTTAAAACATGGAATAAAAAATGTTATCGCGTTGAACGGAACAAGTATCCCTGAAACAATAAGAGAACTAGGAAGTAAAAAAGTATTAACCTTATTTATTGATGGAGATAGAGGCGGAGATTTAATTGTTCGCGGATTAATTAATGCAGGCATAGAAATTGATTATATTGCAAGAGCACCTGATGGAAAAGAAGTTGAAGAAATAACAAAAAAAGAAATACATAAAGCAATTAGAAGCAAGATAACCACGGAACAAGTTAAATTGGATTTGGGGATTATACAACATATACAACAAATCAAAGAAAAAATCCCTGAGCTTGAAATACAAAGCAATAATCTGCAAGAGAGAAGAGTTATTAAGCCAGAACTAAGAAAATTCAAAGATTTATTAGACGATTTAGTTGGGACTAGAGGAGCTTACATCTTAGATGAAAGTATGGGATTACTTGGAAAGGTTCCTATAGCTGAAATACCAAATACAATTAAGAATTTGAGTTCGGCGTATGCTGTCGTGTTTGATGGTTACATTGATAGAAATATTGTTGATGCAGCTGAAAATTCTGGAGTTAAATATCTCGCAGCAATGAAATCTAGGGTAAATCCAAGAGAAACAAAGATAGAATTAATTACTAGCAACGACTTTTAATTTTTCTTTTTTTAAAACAAAATCTTTATAAATGATATACTTTAAAATTAAGCTATGGATAAAAAGGTGACTAATGTAGGGAGCTTAAGAGAAGGTAATTATGTTATTCTTGATAATGAAGCTTGTGTTGTCAAAAGCATTCAGTTATCAAAAACAGGAAAACATGGAAGCATGAAATGCAGATTAGAAGCGATGACCCTAGTTGATAGCAAGAAAAAAGTTATGATTTTTCCAAGCTCTGATAAAATTGAAGTTCCTATAATTGAAAAAAAAGAAGCTCAAGTATTAAGTGTTCATGATGATAAAGCAAATGTTATGGATCTAGACACTTATGAAACATTTGATTTAGATATTGCTGAAGATTTAAAAGATCAAATTACAGAAGGAAAACAAGTTACATATTGGACGATCCTGGATAAAAGAGTCATCAAACAGGTAAAATAAAATGGTAAAATTTCCAGAAGCTACAAACAGGATATTAAAAAATGTATTTGTTTGCAGACGATGCAAAACAAAAATGAAAAGTACTCCTTTAAAAATATTACAGAAAGAAATTGTTTGCAGAAACTGCGGAGCAAAGGCATTTAGACCAATAAGAAGAAAATGAATTTTGACTTAATTTTTGCTATAATCTTTTATGCATCTATATTCTTATTCTATTTAAAACATAAAGAAAAATTTACAAATCAAGGATTGTTAATTTTATACAAAACACAACTTGGGATAAAGTTAATGAATAAACTATCAAGAAAATTTTCAAAATCATTGAAGTTTTTGAGTAATTTAAGTATTTTTATTGGTTTTTTAGGAATGGTTTTTATTCTTTATACTTTAATTCAGGGAACTTATAAATTAATTTTAGGATATCTTGGAATCTTAGATAATGTGCAGCCTGTTTTAGCTCCAGTTCTTCCAGGAGTTAGCATTCAAGGATTGCCTGTGTTAAGTTTTTGGCATTGGATCATTGGGATATTTATTGTTGCAGTAATTCATGAATTTGCTCATGGGATTTATGCTAGATTATACAAGTTAGATGTTAAGAGTTCTGGATTCGCGTTTTTAGGACCAATACTTGCAGCATTTGTTGAGCCAGATGAAAAGCAATTAAAGACAATAGAAACTAAGAAACAGCTTGCAATTATAAGTGCGGGACCTTTTGTTAATATTGTTTTAGCCTTTTTAGTTATATTATTCTCTAGTTTTATATTTGTTCCCTTACAGAATAATTTATTCGTTGTTGATGGGGTAAACTTAGTTCAAGTTGAGCCAGGATCCCCCGCAAATTTATCTGGGATGTATCCTGGTTTAATTATAAAAGAAATTAATAATATTAAGGTTGATTCACAAGAAACTTTAGTTAGTGAAATTAAAAATGCTAAAGAAAATGACATCCTAAAGTTAAGCACCGATAAAGGAAATTTTTATCTTCAACCTGTAATTATTGAAGACGTTCCTAAGTTAGGAATTAGTGTAGGAAATCATTTAGGTGTTAAAGAAGGACTGCCTAAATTTTTATTACCTTTCTTCACATGGTTTAATATGCTGTTTTTTTGGCTATGGATTATTAATTTTGGGATAGGATTATTTAATTTATTGCCTTTAGGACCTATAGATGGTGGGAGAATGTTATACATTTTTTTATTAAGTAAATTAAGCAATAAAAAAGCCTTAAAAATATTCAAATTTGTAAGCGCATTCTGTTTGTTTTTAATCTTTGTAAATTTAGTACCTTGGCTAATAAAACTGTTCACCTGGATTTTTAATCTATTTAGTTAATTATTTAAATTCTATAAATAATTTAGTTTCATGTTAGTAGATGTTCATTGTCATTTAACAGACGAAAAACTTGAAAACTTAGATTTAGTAATCAAAAATGCTAAAAAGAATGATGTTGTCTCTATAATTTCAAATGGAACTAATTTTGAAGACAATTTAAATGTTTTAAAATTAAGTAAAAAACATGATATTGTAAAGGCTTCTTTAGGGTTATATCCACTCGATGCTGTCAAATTAAATGAGGAAGACTTAGATAAAACCTTTGAACAGATTAGGAAAAATAAGAAGGATATTATTGCAATTGGTGAAGTTGGAATGGACTTTAAACATAATCAAGAATTTAATAAACAAAAAGATATCTTCTTGAAGATCATTGAATTAAGTGAGAAGATAAAAAAGCCTTTAATCATACATTCTAGGGGAGCAGAAAAAGAAGTTATAGAATTATTAGAGACAAGCAGGAGTAAAAGATTCTTAATGCATAGTTTTACTGGTAATTATAAACTCGTTAAAAAAATATTTGACAATAATTATTTTTTATCTATTCCTTGCAATATTGTAAGGAGCACACATTTCCAAGATATTATAAAAAATTTTGAGATGAAACAAATTTTAACTGAGACAGACTCACCTTACCTGAGTCCGTACAAAGATAAAATGAACGAACCTAGTTTTATTGTTGAGACTATAAAAAAAATCTCCGAGATAAAAATGCTTGAAAAAGAAGAAGTAGAAAAAATAATTTTTATGAACTATCAAAATTTTTTTCTAAAATCGTAAGATATATAAATGACTTTAACATTATTTTTAGTATGAATATATTAAAATTTATTGAAATTCTTTTAGATTATACTCGCAATAATTTCTTTGTGGGAAAAAATGAGGTGTCAAAATGAAAAAAAGAAGAAAAGCAGCTGCTAAATCAAGTAGCAGTAAAAGAAGAAAGAGAAGATAATACTTCTCTTTTCTTAATTTAAAAATAAAAAAGAAAAATTCTAATCTCTAAAAGCGTTTAGGTAACCATGCATAAAGGCTTCTTCCTGCTCGTTTATCTCGTCTTCGTCCAATAATTCGTTTAACTTGTGCTTATTGTAGATGTCCATGTTCTAAATACTTCTTAATATCAAAAATTCTTTTTTCATAGTCTTTTACAGGGAGTCTTTGCAGGACTTGGCTAAATGTTTCATTGAAGTTCATTTTCATCACCAAACCCATTGTTTATTATTCTAATATACTGCAAATGTAACCCTTTTTCTATAAATTTCGAGTAACGGGGCCATTCTTTTTCCATTTTTATCACCTCGTTATTTGAATAATACATTCTTGTTTATATACTTGACCCGCGTGTTTGTCCTCATGACTACCTGTAGAGAATATATGTTCTAGAATTCATTTAGATTCTTAATTAATCCGAAGTATACATAAGTTACTAAACCTTTACTAGCATTTTGCTTATTTTCTAGTGTAATTAATTTTGAATTTTGTAGTTCTTCTAATCTTCTTCTAAACGTTTTATAAGAAATATCCTTGTCATATAACTTAAATATTTCACTTGCTTGTTTTCCTGAATTATCTTTTACTAAACTTAATAATTCATTTTTTTCTTTGCTAATATCATTGGAACTTCTTATCTTAAATTCGTTTAATTTCATTATAGCTTTGTTGACATCTTCTTCATTAATTATTTTGCTTGAACGTGATTCAGCTAAATTACCAGATTCTTTTAACAAATGAATTCCTGATCTTATGTCTTGTATTTCATGGCTTTTTTTTGCGATTATCTCAATTAAGGTTTTATTTATTACACTTGGATAAAATGCGTATTCACATCTTTTTTTTAAAATGTCAAAAGTTTCTTCATAATTATAAGATTTGAATTCTAGTAAATCTGCATACAATCTTGATCTTATTCTTTTATCTAACTCATCTAACCAAGATCTTTCGTTTGTTATCAAGATCAAAGTTTTTTTATATACCTCTTCTAATATAAAATATAAAACATCATCATTTTCTAATTTATCAACTTCATCTAGACAAATCACTATTGGTTTTTTATTTAATCTTGGTTTGATTTCGTTAATTAATTCGTGAGTTGATTTGTCTCCAATAAATTTATGGTTTAATAAGTTACACAACTCAACAATAATCTTGTAACTTGTATTATGCTTCCAGCAATTAATGTAAAAAGTTGAAATTTCATCTGTGTTTTCTTCAACTTGCCTTAAAATATATCTTGTTGCTAAAGTTTTTCCTATTCCAGGGTGGCCATGAATAAAAAGATTTATTCCATTTCTTCCTTTTTCTAGCAATCTAATTGACTCTCCAATGTAAGCTTGCTGGTTCTCACGATGTAATAGAACTGATGGTATGAACTCGAAATCTAGCGCGGCATCATTTAGAAATATTGACTCTCCGTTCTTAAGAATTTTATCAAAAATATCTGTCATGTAATTATAAATTTAAAAGAATTTTTATTACTTTCGTTTTATTAAAAAACTCTGTTGAGTTTGAAAATTTAAATATTTTAGCTTAGTTAATAATAACTGTTCAATAATTTACATTTTGATGTGCATAAATATTATGATTATGGAAAAAATGATTATAAAACCTTAAAAATAAAATTTATAAATAATTAAAGTTCTTCAACGCCTTCTTTTGTTAATGCAACTAATCTAAATCCAACTCCAAGTTTTAATAAAGCAGCAACTAAAGCCATATGTTCACGTCCAGTTCCAGAAATGACATTAATTCCAACTTCACTTCCCTTAATTTTTCCCTTTAAATTATTATAAATCTCGTCTCTTAATTCTTTAATTCCTTGATTTAAGTTTATGTTTAATAATTCAGTTTTATCGTCTTTTGAGAAATTTTCTTTCCCATAATCGTTAGTTATCAAAAAAACCTTGTCGAACTTTCCATCTTGAACTAACCTATTTACATGACCCCAAGTTCCTTTTCCAGTTGATAGGCATGCTATGAGCTCTGTCATAAACATGCGAGAAATTGAATATTTATAAACATTACTAAAATTTTTAAACCCCAAAATGACTTGTATCCTATGAAAAAAATCTGGTTACTTTTTTTTATAACAATTTTATTAATGAATTTTGTTAGCGCTTATGAGATAGATAATTACCCTTTAATTCTAGTTCATGGACACGGAATCTCGACAGGAGAAGCTGCCAATTTTTTAAGAGAGTATAAAGAGAGAGGAGACTTTGGACCTTTAAGTAATTTCCAAAGTAAACTTGAGGAAGATGGACTTTATTTTAATAAGCATATTATTATCCCATATTATTTTACTCAAAGTTGTGATTGGGACAAAAGGATTAGTGTTAGAATGACTTACTATGTTGATGAGAATGGAAATTTTGATGATTCTAAATCAATAGAAGTTTATGCAGAAAGATTAAGGGAAGTTATTAATATTGTTAAACAATGTACAAAATCAGATAAAGTTAATTTAGTAGGGTATTCTATGGGAGGATTAGTCATTAGAGAATATGCAAGAAATAATCCTAGAAATGTAAATAAAATCATAACCCTTGGAACTCCTAATTATGGTGTAGAAAATGTTTATTCTGGTGGAAAAAGTTCTCTTTGCAGCCAGTTCAGATACGAAAATGATTTAGAATGCGGTCAAATGAAAATAAATAGTAATTTTTTAAAAACTTTAAATGCTAATAATCGTACAAACATTTACACGATTTCTGGAGTAATAAAAAATAAAGAATATTTTGGACTAATATGTCAGGATTATAATAGTTGTAATGATGGGTTAATCTGTTTGAAATTAGCTCAGATACCTGGGGCAAAAAATTATGTTGTTTATTCTGAAAAGCCAAGTGCTTCTATTAAATATCTAAGTCGGGGAGTGCATATAGATTTGGCTGATCCTGAAACAGAAGCTGGATTTAAAACGTATGAAATCGTAAAAAAAATATTATCAAATGAAGATGTTCAAGCCAATGAGAAAGAATGGGATGAAAGATGTATTTTAGAATCAAAAAATAGTTTTAAGGCTGCCCTAGAAAGATTAATCATTTTTATAAAAGAAAAACTGGAATTCTTAATTATAAAACGCTAGCTTTTATTATCTTAACTTCTTCTAAAGGTCTGTTATTCGCATCAGTTTCAACCTTTGCTATTTTATCAACAACTTCCATTCCTTCTACAACTTTGCCAAAAACAGGATGTTTAGTATCCAAAAAATTATTATCTACTAAATTTATAAAAAATTGACTTCCTCCTGTGTTAGGGCCGGCATTTGCCATTGAAATTGTTCCGCGATCATTTTTGTTATTGCTTGTGAACTCGTCTTTTATCATATAACCCGGGTCGCCAGTTCCTGTTCCAGTGGGATCCCCTCCCTGAATCATAAATCCGTCAATGATTCTGTGAAAAATTACTCTGTCATAATATTCTTGCTCTACTAATTTTTCGAAATTACCTGCTGTAATTGGCATATTTTTATCTAGTTCTATTACAATATTTCCCGTATTTGTCTCCAGCAAAACTTTTGTTGGTTTCACATTACACCCTGAGATTAATATTAAAATTATTAATATAAAAAATAATTTTTTCATAAATTTTAAAAATTTATTATATTTATAAACTTATTCTTCTAAATCTTTTGCTTTAAATGTTGAAGATAAATCTATTATATACTTTCCCTCTTCTAATTTATAGACTACAGGCTTTCCCCTGAATAAATCTACTAAATCAATTTCATATTGCCCTGGTTTTAGTATTCTAATACTTTCTATGTCTAAGATTACAGGATTATCAACTTTATCTAACCCTGTCAACTCCATTATATCATCCTGTATTTCGCTTCTCTCATCTTTGGTCAGATTTACAGTCAACTGCTTCATTTTTTCCAAGGCATCTTTTCTGACAAAGAAGAAAAACTTCCCGCCGCATTTAGAGCATCCTTTTAATAATTCATCAGAAACTTCTTCATATATTATTCCACACTTGACGCATTGATTGGGCACGATTATCGCCCTCTTTTTGAATTAGCATCTTTCATCAAAATCTGCAGTCTATTTGGGTCTCTTTTAATGCTTTTAATTACTCTGGCAGGTCCGATAATTGTAAATCCTTGTTTATTTCCAAGTAAAGCTGAAACAAAACTAGATTTTAATCTGCTAAAAGGGTCACTGTCGCCAGAACTTGTGTTTATTACGGCTAGTTCTATTCCCTTAAAGTCTCTATTTATCTCTTCCATTGTTGTTTTTATTAATTCGGCTTCCTCCTCTTTTTGCAATCTTCCTTCTAATAAAACAATTTTATTTTCTTTGGCCAAATTTAATAATTTTCTAATTCTTCCTACAGAAGTTAAATGATTTATTTCAGAATATGGGACAAATTGCAATGTAAGCATTATTTCACCACCTCAAATAATTGTTCATAAAATTCTTTTATATTTTTCCCCGTTTCTGCAGAAATTCCAATGACAGGATATTGCGGGAAAGCATCTTGTATCCTCTTAATTTTTGCTTTTTTTAGATCTATTTTATTCCCTACAATTAAAACAGGAATATTTCTAGCTACTAAATTTCCTATTATCGTAATATTAACTTGATCATAAGGATTTTCTGTAGCATCCAAGACAACTAAAACACAATCGACATTTTCCAGCCATTTTATTGCTTCTATAACCCCCTTAGTTGCTTCTTTTGCTCTTTGTTTGGCTTCTTTTTCTGTTAACTTATATTTTAAAAAATCCTCATAATCTATTTTTGTCGCTATTCCAGGAGTATCTATTATGTTAAAATCGATTTCTTTTGAATCAACTTTAATCTTAACTTTTTCCTTCATTTGGATTTCTCTGGTTTCATGCGGTATTTTAGAAACAACACTCATTTCTTCTCCAACCCAGTCTTTACAAATCTTATTGGCTAAAGTGGATTTTCCAGCATTTACTGGACCATAAATCCCTAATTTTATTTGCTTTTTTGTACCAAATAAACTCTTGAAAAAGTTTGTTATAAACTTTGTAAATGTTGTCTTCATCACTTTTTAGAAGAATGTTATATTATTAAAGTTTTTGGTTTCTTTAGCCCATAAATCTCAGAAATTTATTTTTTATT
>JBBSXG010000064.1:879-1422 GCA_038045885.1 Nanobdellota archaeon | reverse complement strand
ACATGTACCTTATAAATGAAACAAACAATTATAATAGAACATCTTGAACCAAAACTGTGGCCTTGGTGCATCATTGAATACAAAAGCATTGCAAGTTTGATTCCCAAGAATAATCTTTGGTTTACAAACGTTAAACAAAAAACCAATAAATTATTTGATTTAGGTAAAATATACTCTAAATCTGTAGAAAAAATGAATCTAAATAATGTCTGTGTGCTGGATCCAGATGCAAAAAAGACCTTAACTCCTAAAGAAGCAAAATCATTCAATTATTTTATAATTGGAGGCATTTTAGGAGATTACCCTCCAAAAAAGAGAACAAGAATAGAACTAACAAATAAACTAAAACACGCGCAAGCAAGAAATATGGGTAAAAAACAGTTCAGCACAGATAACGCAGTATATGTCTTAAAAGAGATAATTAGAGGAAAAAATATCAAAAACCAAAAATTCCAGAACAAATTAACAATTCCAATCAACAAAATAGAATCAATAGATCTTCCATATTACTATCCTTTAATAAAAGGAAAACCAAGAATAAGC
>JBBSXG010000064.1:0-869 GCA_038045885.1 Nanobdellota archaeon | reverse complement strand
AAGAAAGATTTCTAAGAATTAAAAAGCACAAAAGCTAATAGCAATTCTTACAAACAAAACTTCTCCCTATTGAATCAGCATCCATAAATCTCTTATTCTTAAATTGTTTGCATCTAACGCATACCCTTCCGCATTGTTTACATATTCTTCTCTTTGTCACAGCACATTGATTCTTTAAACAATTTTCACAAGAAATTTCCTCACAATCTCCGCATCTAGTCCCACAATTTCTACACACAAGATGGCTACCATTACATAAGATTATTTCTGTTAAAGGGTTCTTGCACAAATCGCACAATGGTAATTCTATCTTATTTTTTAATGGGTCAAATTTGATAATAATCAATCGCGTGACAATTCCAGATTTAAAGAAAGCTTCTATAGAATAAACTGGATAATCTATAATAGTAGTAGTTATTAATTTAGTATTTAATCGAAGAGCGTGTTTTTTCTGTTCATTTTGAACAAATAAATCTCTTTCACTTGCAAACTGCAACTTTTGCCTTTCAAGTTCAACTGGGTCTTTAGGCCTAGAGCTCTGATTATTATTTATCTTATTAATTTGTTCATCTATTTCTTTAACTTGTTGCTGATAATAAGAATCCATCCTAGATATTTCCTTAGATAAATTATTTTCTAGATTCTCTGCAATAGAGGCTGTCTTTTTATTTACTGAATCTTTGATATTTTCCTTAGCAAGAGAGTAATAATCTCTTAATTCAGTTATTTCAATATCTTTCTTATTAAGGTTAGATGTAATAAATTTAGTTAAGTCTGGATAAATAATAGAGCCATCATCCACACAGACTTCATTCACTAATTTTTCTTCTTCATTAAGATATTTGTAAGTTGTTTGAAATGTAAATTTA
>JBBSXG010000063.1:0-1177 GCA_038045885.1 Nanobdellota archaeon | reverse complement strand
AAAATATTATTTTCGTATTTGGTAACAATCTTTTTATTTTATTTTGTTCTTGTTTTGATAATTTATTACTATGTAAATATAATAGTTTTAATTGAGATAAATTACCTATTGATTCTGGTATAGTTGTTAGTTTGTTATTATATAAAGATAATATTTGTAGATTGAATAAATTACCTATTGATTCTGGTATGGTTGTTAGGTTGTTACCATATAAATGTAATTTAGTAAAATCATCATTAAAATATTCTTTATAAGCGTTATCCATATCTTGATCTGGAAATAATTCATAAATGAAATCTTGCGCATTCCATTTGTTTTGCAACCATTGCTCAGCAGTTTCTTCTTTTATAATATTTTCAATTAATCGTTTAAACTGGGATTCTGTTATTAAGATATTCATGTTAGGGTATTAATGGATTATCGTAAATTAAATTAACTCTTGGAAATTTATTCATAGAATAAAATCTTAAACCATTATAAGTAAATTTACCCTGAAATGTTACCCATACTGGTTCCTTATTCGCATATTCCCCATATAATAAAAGATATATATTGTTCACATAAGTATAAGACCATATTGGTTGATTACTATAATAGTCCCATAAATAAGAATTGGAATAGAACCATACGTCAAATAAATAATATCCATTATAGGTTTGTCTTGATCTAGTTATTAACCAAAAAAAAGAAGGTATTCCATATCCACCTTCATTAGATAGTTTCCAATCGATATAAACCTCAGTTTCATATGTATTATTTTGTTGATGATACTGTTGTTGTATTTGATTTTTAAGTTGGTTATTTTGTCCCTTTGATATGTTGAAACTAATAAATAAAGTTAATAATATTAATAATAATTTTTTCATCTATTATACTGGATTTGATTTTGGTCTATTTTTACCTATCCATTTAGAGCCCTTTAGTCCAGAATTTCTATTTAAATCAGAACTCATATGACCAGGAAGTGGTTGCTTATTTTTGATTTCTTCTATCTTTTTTTCTGGCTCCTTAATTTCTTCTTTTGGGGTTACGGGGAGTTCTTTTATTTCATTATCGACATCATCTGTTTTTTCTTTGATGAAATCAAGTATTTTTTGTTTATCATCTTCAGACATTGAATCATATAATTTTTCTTCTTTTGTTTCTTCATGCTGTTTCCCAATATCTATTGATGGAG
>JBBSXG010000062.1:0-6315 GCA_038045885.1 Nanobdellota archaeon | reverse complement strand
TGCTGTAATGTTATCTGGAGGTATAGGAATAACTCCATTAAGAAGCATGATAAAATATTCCTTAGATAAAAAATTAAAAATAAAGATTACATTATTTTATTCTAACAAAGTTCCAGAAGAAATATTATACCAAAAAGGACTTGAAACTTTTGCGAAAAATAGGAATTTTACATTAATCAGTACAATTACCGAGCCAGAAGAAAGCAAGGAATCATGGAAAGGTTTAATTGGAAGAATAGACGCCAACTTAATAAAAAAATATGTCAAAGATTTTGATAATAAGATATTTTATATTTGCGGGCCTCCAAAAATGGTTGATTTAATGCAGAACATTCTAAAGGAAATGAATATCCCTCAAGATCAAATTAAAATAGAACACTTTTTTGGATATTAATTTAGATATTTTTTAATCTGCTTAGAGCTTTTTTAATTAATTCAAATTTAGCTGCGTAACTTACTCGGATAAATCCTTCTCCATATTTACCGAATTCAGTTCCAGGAACAACAGCAACTTTACATTTTTGTAGCAATTCTTTAGAAAATTCAGTGCTTTTCTTTTTAGTAATTTGAGAAATATCTGAGAAAGCATAAAAAGCACCTTGAGGCATTTTAGTTTTTAATCCAATGTCATTTAGTTCCTTTACAATATATTTTCTTCTTTTATCATATTCATTAACCATCTTATTTGTGTAAGAACTTGGCAAAGATAATGCCTTGATTGCTAGATGCTGGGACAAATTATTTGGGCATAATGTCATATAATGTGTAGTTTTAGTTACAGGAGTTATTAATCTCCTTGGAATATTACAATAACCAATCCTAAATCCGCACATTGCATAAGATTTAGAAAATGTGTAAAAGCTAGCAACATAATCATGCATTCCATTTAAACTTCCTATAGAAACATGTTTGTTATCATCATAAATTAATTTTTCATAAGCTTCATCCGAGAAAATATACAAATCATTATTCACAGCTATACTCGCAAGTTTTTCTAGAACTTTTTTGCTTAAAACATTTCCTGTAGGATTATTTGGAGTGTTAATTAAGATTGCCTTAGTTTTTCCTTTTTCAATTTGTTTTTCAACGTCTTCTGGAATAATCTCAAAATTATTTTCCTGAGAAACTTTTGTATAAACAGGAACAGCACTGATTAAATCTATAATTGGAATATATCCCAAATAACTTGGATTTTGTAATATAACCTGTTCTGTTGGATCTAAAGTAGCTAACATAACTGCGAACAATCCTTCTTGAGATCCTGTTGTAACAATAATATTTTCTGGGTTTGTATTAATCTTATTCTCTTTTCTTAATTTTTTTAATATAGCTTCTTTTAACTCATGTTTTCCTGTCGGTGAAGTATATCTAGAACTCTCATAAACTGCTTTTTTTGCATAATCTAAAATTGGTTTTGGTGTAACAAAGTCAGGTTCTCCAATTCCTAAAGAAATAATATCTTTTCTTTCAGAGGATATTGCCATTAACTGGTCTATAATTGCGTTTGGAAGCTCTAACTCTCTTTCTGAAATGTGAGGCATATATCGATAAGGTTCGTGTTATTTAAATATCTTCCTAAATTATTTTTTTACAACTTTCTCTTCTTTAAGTATTTTTTTAGCTATTATGAAAACAACTAAAGCTACTATTATAAAATTGATTAA
Source organism: Nanobdellota archaeon (assembly GCA_038045885.1). Taxonomy (GTDB): domain Archaea; phylum Nanobdellota; class Nanobdellia; order SCGC-AAA011-G17; family GW2011-AR20; genus JBBSXG01. Next base: position 4,651 of record JBBSXG010000062.1, on the reverse strand, counting down.
CGCTCCTAGAAAAGCTCCCCATCCAATCACTATTGGCCCTAATGAAAAAGTAGCTGTTTGCCAGGCTCCGTTTGGAATAAAAGGAGTAATCATCGGCATTATAATATTATTTACTAATGATTGTATTAAACTAGTTGCTGCTACACCTGTAATGAATGCTATTGCCAATCCTACAACTTTATACTCATTCAAGAATTCCTTAAACTCTGTTAATAAACCTATTTCTATCAAGAATAATTTATTGTTTTAGTATAAATATCTTTTCTTATTCTTAATTATCACTCTAAAATGATACATAAGGTATATATAACAAAAATTAGATTTTATTCTTAATGAAAAAGCATAAACATCATGCAGTTATAAGAATATTAAAAAATGATCATGAGAGCAAACCAAGTCTGGATGAAGTTAAAAAATATAATGAAATTCTGAGTAAAATAAAAGTAGAAACTGCTAGAACAATTGTCGGGCAAAAAGAAGTTGTCAATGGATTACTTAGAGCAATATTATGTGATGGACATGTTTTATTAGAGGGGATTCCAGGAATAGCCAAGACATTAATCGTAAGAACGTTAGCTCAAGTTACAGGTGGAAAATATTCTAGGGTGCAGTTTACAGCAGATTTACTTCCATCAGATATTACAGGATTAGTAAGCTATAATAAAGAAAAAAACGAATTTGTTGTCATTAAAGGCCCAATATTTTCTAATTATGTAATCGCAGATGAAGTTAATAGATCACCGCCTAAAGTGCAGTCTTCAGTATTAGAAGCAATGCAGGAAAGACAAGTTACAATTGGAAATAATACTTATCCTTTACCAAGACCATTTTTTGTGATGGCAACGCAAAACCCAATAGAAAGTTCAGGAGTTTATCCTTTGCCAGAAGCTCAGTTGGATAGATTTTTATTCAAAATAAAGATTTCTTATCCTAAAATTGAAGAAGAAAGTTCTATTTTAAAGAAGAACATAACATTAAACAGGTTTGAAGATTATCAATTAAAACAAACTTCTAATCCCCAAGAAATTATAAAGATGCAGGAATTTATTAAAAAAATTTATCTAAGCAAAGATATTGAGAACTATATTGTAAAAATAATAGACGCTACAAGAAATTCTGCAAAATATAAATTAAGCTTAGGACATTATATCGAGTGGGGATGTTCTCCAAGAGGAAGTATCGGGTTATTTATAGCATCAAAAGCGGAGGCATTGTTGCATGGAAGTAATTATGTAACTCCTCAGCATGTAAAAACAGTTGCCTATGATGTAATGAGGCATAGAATATTATTGAATTATGAAGGGCAAGCTGAAAATGTTAAAACTGAAGACATTATAAAAGAAATATTGCAAAGAGTTCCGGTTCCATAAAATGTTAAATAAAAAAAAGCGTTTCTTTAAAGTTGATTTAGCAAAGGCAATTAAAAGGTTAGAAATAATTTCTAAAGGACTAGTTAATTCAAAACTTATTGGAGGATATTTAAGTGTGTTCAAAGGAAGAGGATTAGAATTTGCAGGTTACGATTCATATAATCCTGACGTAGACTCAAGAGCTATAGACTGGAAAGCCACTGCAAGAACTGGAGACTTGTTAATGAGAGAATATATAGAAGAAAGAGATGTTAATGTTTTCTTTGTCATAGATGCAAGTTCAAATATGTTGTTTAGCAGCATAGATAAATTAAAAATAGAATATGGGATAGAATTAGTCTCTGGATTAAGTCATGCAGCATTAGAAACTGGAGATAGCGTTGGATTCGCATTAGTTTCAGATAAGGTAGTAAAAAAATTACGTCCAGATAAGGGGAAAAAGCAGTTTTACATTATCTCAAAATTATTATTAGATGTTAATGATTATGGGGGGACATTTAATTTTAAAGAAGCAGTAAACTTTATATTAAATTATTTGCAAGAAACAACCGTTGTCATCATTATAAGCGATTTTGCAAATTTTAAGCCAGAATATGAAGAAAAATTAAAATTAATATCCAAAAAGTTTGATACTATTGGAATAATGATTAGAGACCCTAGAGATAGAATCTTGCCAAGAGATGTCGGGCAGATAGTTATTTCAGATGAAACTGGAAAAAAAACATTAGTTGTTGAATCTGAATTAATTAAAGAAGCTTATGAATCAGAAGTAAAAATACAAGAGAAAAAAATTAGTGAATCATTCTTGAAAACAGGCTGCGGTTTTATAGCGATACAGACAGATAAGCCTTATGCAGGGCCGATAATTAGCTTATTTAGGGCTAGGGCGTTAAGATGGAAGTAATTTTTGAAAAACCAGATTATTTGTGGTTGTTATTTGTAGTCCCCATCATAATGATAGTCCATTTCTTGACTTTAAAGGTTACAAACAGAAAAGCCTTGAAGTTTGCAAACTTTGAAATTATGGAGAGGGTAACGGGAGGACAATCTTTATCCAAGAATTTCTTTTTATTAATTATAAGAACTATAATTATGTTATTATTCATTCTTGCCTTGGCAGGTGTTAATATAACATATCTAGGACAAGGAAGTAATCATGATTTTGCCATTGTACTTGATTCAAGTAATAGCATGTTAGTTCAGGATTTAAAACCTAATAGAATGGAAGTGGCTAAACTGCGTGCAGAAGAGTTTATTGACAAATTAAATAGCAATAATAACATCGCTATTGTAACTTTTGGTTCTACAGCTTTTGTCGAATCAAGTTTATCAAATGATCCCATTGAAACTAAAACTATAATCTCCTCTATAGAAGCTAGAAAAACTGGTGGAACAGCCAGTGGAGATGCTATTGTCACCGGGGTCAATTCTTTAATTTTGAGTAAGAATTCTAAAATTATTATCTTAATTACAGATGGAAGGAGTAATGTCGGGATAGATGTTGATACTGCAATTGAGTATGCTAAACTAAAGCAAGTCATAATACATTCAATAGGAATAGGAACAACTCAAGGAGGAGAATATACTACTGGAGTAAATTTAACCCTTGATGAACTTACTTTGCAGAGGATTTCTAGCGAAACTAATGGAAAATATTTCAAGATTATAAGTTCTGAAGATTTGGCAAATGCCTACAATGAAATAGCTGGATTAACTGAGACAACAGTTTATAGAGATTTAACGTTGGCTTTTACATTATCCGCCTTATTCTTATTATTAATAGAATGGATATTGTTTAATACAAAATATAGAACAATACCTTAAGTAGTCATAATAATTTCTTCTTCAGAGCCCTTAATTAAATTCCAATCTAACCTTATTAATTGTTTTATGGCAGGATTATTTATATTTAATTTATATAAATCAGACTTTCCAACCCTCCTTGTTTTAATAACAATTTTATTTTTCTCCAATTTATCCCAAAATGTTTGTAAGGTTGAGTAACTTACCCCAGAATTTTTTGCAATTTCTGTTAAAGAATAATCAAATGATTGAAAAGTTATTAGGAAATCTAATACCTTTGTGATTGGATTATTTCCAAATACTTCTAAAAATACTGTTTCATTTTTCATATTATTACAATAAGTAACTGATTTATAAATATTTCTATTTTTGTTTTTATATTTCAATATTAGAAACATTTAAATATCTTAAAATTTTAATAGGATAATGCAATTTAATGATGAAGACAAAATAAAAGCAACTATACTTTATCATTTAAGAAGAAAGAAAGTTATTGGGAATGTTCATACACATTATGATACTCTAAAAAAAGGGTTTCCATCACATTTAGGAAAAGATATAGAAAAAATTGCCAAGCAATTAATTAAACAAAGTTATATTATAACAAAACCAACTTCTTATGGATTACAAGTTTCATTAAATAAGGAAAGATTAAAAGAGATTGAAGAATTTATTTTAAAAGTTTTAAACATAGAAATTTAATACCTTACTTTGTATAGCACATTCTAGAACAATACCTTAAAGATATAGAATAATTCTATATTTCATATAATTTATATACTTGTTCCAGTATACAAAAATATGCCAAAAGATAAAGGTTACGAAGATACTTGTGATAATTGTGGTGAACCTATAAACTTATTTTTTAAACCTAATAAAAATAGACCCGTATATTGCAAAAAATGTAATTCAGCACTATTAGAACAACAGTGGCAATCTACAATAGCCTTTCTTAAAGAGAAACTGAATGAATCTAAAGTTAGAGGCACTATAGATGAAGGATTGTTAGAATCGATTGCCGAACAATTAGCATTATATGAACAAAGCCGTAGTTACACTGAACACATTAATAAAATACAGAAAGAAGTTAGAAAGAGATTTAGAAAAGAGATACTAAAGTTACGTCTGATGAATATGGAAACATCTGTATTAAATAAAATCTCGGTTTTTCTTGAAAAAATGGAAAAGAGGTTTGGAATTAAATAAATTAATACCTTATTCAGTATAGCATATTCTAGAACAATAAACAAAATATTTAAATAGCTTAAAATTATAAAGATACTATGGAAATAAAAGTAAAATATCAAAAAGGTGTATTAAGACCTTTGCATAAAATTAAAGGCATTAAAGAGGGCGAAGTCTTAAATATTGTTTTAGAAGGTTATAGATGGAATAAACTTGCTATGAATAATCCGTCTTTTAATTTCTTAAAGCACGAGCCCGACACTTACACTAAATCAGATGTTGTTAAAGAATGA
>JBBSXG010000061.1:0-9441 GCA_038045885.1 Nanobdellota archaeon | reverse complement strand
CCATCCTGTAAATATATATCCGCTATTTGGATTTTCATTAATCGTAACAGAAGTTCCACTCAGATAATTCTCACTGCAATCTGTTCCGCAATTAATCCCTGGTCCTGTAATGAATCCGTTACCAGAATTAGTAACACTTAAAGTAAAAGTTCCAGTTTGAGTTACACACTGGTTATTTATACATACTTGACCTGAAGAACATGCTTGAGGTACTCCATTATTACATATAGTATTTGAATTTACGCATTGTCCAAGGGGACACCCCCCTTGAATTAAGATAAATGTTGCTATAACAGATTGAACTTGTGTCATACTGACAATACATGTACTTGTTCCACTACATGCCCCCCCCCATTCGGTAAAGGTATATCCATCTGCAGCATTAGCTGTTAATGTAACTAATGTTCCTGAATCATAAGAAACTGATTGAGCATTACAAGTAATTCCGCAATTAATCTGATTTATCTGTCCTGGAACACTAGTACTAGTTACAGTTCCTTGTCCAGTTCCTTGTTTAGTAACTGCTAATGCAAAAGGCCCAGATTGAGTAAAAGTAGCGGTTACAAACTTAGCTTGGTCCATAGTAACAAGACATACTAATTCTATGCCAGAACATGCTCCACTCCAACCTGTAAAAACACCATTTAAAATAGGATTGGCTGTTGCGGTTAAAGCAACTTGAGTACCAGGTAAAAAACTTTCTGTACAATCTGGTCCACAATTAATTCCTGTTCCAGTAACAATACCATAATTTCCAACGTTAGTTACAGTTAATAAATGTGAGGGCTCTGTTATAGTCCATGTACATCCAAAATGTTCACATTGATCCTGATTGTTTGCTGAAAGACATCCAAGATCTTCAATACATTGTGTAGTAAATCTGCAAATATAGCTTACTTGTCCATTATAAAATTCACACGAGTCCATATCAAAAAATCGGCCGCAATCTGGAGTCCCTCTACAAATTCCTGTTCCCGTCTGAACACCAATACTTGGTCTGAATAATTTAGTAAAAAAATTCTTAACAGCATCAAATGCGTCTGTAAAAACACTATACCCAGAAACTAAACTTTTTTTATCATAACTTGCCTGACAAGAAGACCAACATTCTTTTCCAACTGAACAAGTGTCATCTAAACTAAAATAATAACTACCATCGCCATTTCCTTGAAGGCAACAACTATAACCCTGATTAGTACAAGAGTCTGTATTTTTTACAGCTAATCCAGTATATCCAAAATCAAAATAACTAAACAAAATTAAGGCAGTAAGTATTATTAAAAAAATAAACAAGTGTTCCTTTTTTATATTATCGTAAAACTTCAATTAGCATCCCTCGTTTTGATTAAAATTATAACAAATATTAACTATATAAAGATTTTGTTATGATATTTTTAGAGTAATTTATGTATTTTTGACATTAAGAAAAAATCAAGTTTTGGATTTTTTAAAATAACCTTAATTAAGCTCTTTTTTGGGAATTCCCTATTAAACTCTGTCAGTGCATTTTCATTAAAAGATTCTACTAGAGAATCATAATCTTTATTAGATAATTTATTGAGAAAATTCCTCATTTTCAAGCTTAATAATAAATCCATTCCCATTCTTTTTCTCCATAACATTTCATAGTCTAAATTATTTGTTAAAGAATTATAAAGTTCTTCTGCCGCCAACATTCCTTTTATAATTCCTCCCCCGCTTAATGCCTTAACTTGTAAGGCTGCATCTCCAATTAAATAAACATTTTTATTAATTCTTTTTGGCTTAGGGTCATAAATCGGAATTAATCCGGCTTGGTAATCGATAATTTCTTTTACGTTTAACATTTCTAAATATTTTTTAAAATAATGTTCAGAGTTTTTCTCTGCACCTATTCCAATTCTTGCAACTTCATCGTTTTCAGGAACAACCCATCCAAAAAAATCAGGTGAAATGTCTTTATTAAAATGTACTTTAAATAAATCCTTTTCACATTTAATCTTAGCGCGACATTGTCTTGCTATCCAAAATCTCCTATTTCCATATAGATTAGAAGCTTTAGCAACTTGCGAGCTTGGACCATCAGATCCGATTAATGCATCAAAATTCTTAACTGTAATTTCACCTTTATGTCTTAATTGTAATTTATTTTCTTTATAATCTACAAACCTGTGTTGTAATAATAATTTTGCACCGTTTTTAACTGCTTCTTCAGCAAGATATTTATCAAATTCCTTACGATCCAAAATTAAATCAGGCTCTTTCAAATTAAAAGTTAAACTATTTTGATTAGGAGAAATTAGCTGAACTCTCTTAATTTTATTAACAATTAATTTTTCAGGTATCTTAACATTCAAAGCATCGCTCGAGCTAGATAATATCCCCGTGCATTGAACAGGATTTCCAACTTCAGGATGTTCTTCTATCAATGAAACCTCTTTTCCATCTTTAGCTAACATGCTAGCTAAATAGCTTCCACTTGGACCTGCTCCAACTATTGCAATCATAAAGTTAATAAAGAAAAGTTAACTTTAAAAAAGATATGATTGACGTGCTTTTGTTTATAATAGCGTTAGTGTGGTTAATTTTTGCTTCTGCTTCTGATTTAAAAACCCGTGAAGTTCCAGATTGGTTAAGTTATAGTTTAATAATAATAGGGTTTGGTAATGCTTTATTAAAATCATTAATTCTAGGAGATATAAAATTTCTATTCTATAGTTTAGCTGCATTTTCCTTAGTATTTTTATTTTCAGCCTTATTGTATTATACAAAGCAATGGGGCGGAGGAGATGTAAAATTAATCGCAGGATTAGTTACACTATTCCCAGTTTATCCAGAAGAACTATTAAATTATTTTGGTCCAAATTTGGATATTCCTTTTATTTTAATATTATTTTTGAATATTATAATTTTTGGAGCGTTATATAGCATAGTTTATGGAATTTATTTGTTAATAAAAAATAAAATAGATTTTCTAAATGAAATAAAAAAATATGATATTAAAAAGATATATCTTATTTCTCCTTTAGTTACCTTAATAATAAGTATTTTCACAAAAGATTTATTTCTAAAATTATTTTTATTGAGCATTGGTATTTTAATCTTAATTACTCCAATGTTAACTGTTTTTGTTAAGATTGTCGAAAAAAAATGCATGTTCAAAAAAATACCTGTGAAAAAACTAACTGAGGGAGACTGGATCAATAAAAATATTTATTATAAAAACAAACTAATTTACAATAAAAATTCTCCGGGTATTACAAAACTGCAAATAGTTTTAATTAAAAAAACAAAATTAAAAGACGTAATTGTTAAAGAAGGCGTTCCATTTATTCCAAGCTTCTTGATTGCATTTTTGATAAGCATAATAATCGGAAACTTATTCAAAATTTAGTGTGTTTCTGGTATAAATTCAAAAGTTACTGTAACTATTTCTTGAGAGTTTATGTTAATTATACAAGTATCATTAGAAACTGAATCACAACCTTGCCAGCTAGAAAAAGTTGAGCTAAGGGGGTTCGGAATTGCAATTAAGACTAAATTCGTCAAATCATTATAGTTAAAGGTACATTCTGAAAACTCGTCATTACAACTTATGCTTTCATCTAAACTATTGATGCTTCCGAAACCGCTGCCTTCTTTTAAAATCGTTAAAGAATAAGCTGAATTGATCTCACCATTTTGATAAGCATACAAACCTTCTCCATCTTCGCTTATACATTCTCCTTGGTTACAGTTCCTAAATTTGCTTAATTCAATTTCTGAAAAGCATTTTCCTTCAAAACAAGATAATCCTTGAGTGCATTTCTCCCATTTATCATTTACACAATATTCAAAATTATCTTTAGGATTACAAGATGGGGCAATACACAAATTATCTTCTTTAAGAAAATTAAATAATTCTGGATAATTAAATAAAAGTAAAATTACTATAAGAATAATCAATAATAACCCGAACAATAACCTCTTTTTTTTATCTTCCATTTTTAAGGAATTCTTCTAATCCTATATGGCTGGCGTTCTTTAATTTCTTCTCTAACTTTTTCTTCTTTTTTAACCTGAAATTTTAATTTCGAAGTTAATTCGTTTAATTCATTTTCATCAATTTTTTTGAAGTTCCAGTTAAAATTAAGTTTATCATCTTTCTTTCTTGGAATAACATTAATAATAACATGGCTAAAATTCTCGCCAGCATCTTCTCCGTTGTTTACTATAATGCTTGTATCACAATTTAGAATTTCCTTAATTCTTTTAGAAACTAAATTAGTAACCTCAAATAACTTAATTGGAATCTCATAAGTATATTTTAGATGTAATTTTGGGATTATTAGAACATGCCCTTTATTAGCGGGATTAATATCTAATGCAGCAACTACATCATCATCTTCATATATTTTATAACTATCAATTTGACCGAGAGCAATCCCGCAAAAAATACATTGCTGTGTTTGGTGTTTTTTTAAGAATTCTATTTGTTCTGAAGTCAATTTCTTGAAAAAGTCCTTTAATTTTAAAGATTGTTCTTCACGAGGCAGTTGAATAATTTCGTTTAATTCTTCTATTAATTCTTCTGTTAAAGGGTTTTCCATTAACCTATAGCTCTCCTAACATCAATAACTTCTACAGAATTAACATCCTCTATCTTCCTTATATTATTTTCTAATTCATCTAAATTAGAATTATTCTCATCGCAAACAAAAGTTATTTTTAACGCCTTTAATCCAAAGGCCACAGGTTCTATTTCTTTTTTAAACTCTGTGTCTCCTGCAAAATTTTTAACCTCATTAAGAACATTTGTTTGTAATCTATCGAGATTAACATCAGGTGATTCGGGCATTACTCTTATCGTAATGATAACACTAGTCATTTTAGTTAGGCCCTGTAAAAGAACATAATGGACAAACATATTTTGCAGCTATCTCTCTACAATGTCTGCATCTGACAATCTTATAATCGCTACAGCTAGGACATTTAAAGTTAACACTACCTGGCTCGTTTATTTCCTTTTTACAAGATAAACATTTTAGTCTCATTAAAATTTTACTTTAATAAAGCTTTATAAATATTTTGAATTAGTAATATCATGATTTCAGTAATTATTCCTGCTTATAATGAGGAAAAATACATAGAAAAGACGTTGAAATTAATTCCTAAAAATATTGAGGTTATAGTTGTTTGCAATAATTGTTCTGATAAAACACAGAAAATTTCTAAGAAATATGCAAAAACCTATTCGATTAGATCACAGGGAGTTTCTCTAGCTAGAAATTATGGGGGTAAAAAAGCCAAAGGAGATTTGTTAGTTTTTCTTGATGCGGATACTTTAATCAATAATGAATTAATTTCCACGCTAAATGAAATAAAAAATAAGAATTTCTTTGGAACATGCATGGTTAAGCCAGATAGTAAGAAATTTATAGCAAGAATTTATTGTTCTTTTAAAAATTTGATTGGAAGATTAGGGATACATAATTCTTCTGGAGTGATCTTTTGCAGTAAAAATATTTTTGAAAAGGTAAAATTTGATAAAAAAAGAAGTAAGCACGAAAACCAAGAGTTTTCAGAGAGAGCCAAAAAATATGGAAAGAGATATTTCCTAAATTGCTACACAATTACATCCATGAGAAGATTCGAAAAATTAGGGTATGTGAATGTTCCATTATATTGGATAAAAGAAATGTTTCATAAAACAAAAGGTTATCCTAACGTAAGATAGGTTTATTTAATGCTATTCCATCTAATCCTAGGTTAATTAATTTTTTTAAATATTGATTAGGAGGATTTTCATTTACCCTCACATAAGCAAAAATCTTTAAGTTATTTTTATGATATTTATTTAATAAATCTTTATTTATCATCTTGTGATAAAACCCTAATATGTCCGGTTTAATAATGCTAACAAATTTTGAAATATAGCTGTGATGTGGGGAAATCAAAAGACATGTTTTAATTTTAGGAAATAATTTTTTTATTTTTATCAAGTAATTTGGATAAAAGGATAGTAAAACAACCTTATCCTGAATCTTGTTTTTCTTAATTAGTTCTAAAGTTTTTTCAAGGATATTCTTACATTTTTTAATTTCAATAACCATAATTGTTTTATTTTTTAATAAATTAATGTATTCTTGTAATGTTGGAATTTTTTCATTTTTTCCAGCATCTAAATTTTTTAATCGTTTTAATGTAAAATTTTTAACTAACCCTTTACCATTAGTTGTTCTGTCCAAGGTTTTGTCATGCATTATCACAATCTCATTATCTTTAGTTAACCTAACATCACATTCAATATATTTACATTTTAGATTCAACGCTTTCTTAAAGCTCCTTAAAGTATTTTCAGGTTCGTAATAACAAGCTCCCCTATGTCCTATAATAAAGAAGTTTTCCATGCTTAAATAACAATATTTATAATATAAAAACCTAATGAAAAACAATGCCCTCGTAGTATAGCCTGGATAGAATGTCAGCTTGCGGAGCTGAAGACCCCGGAAAATCTAAAAATTTGGGGATTTCAAATCCGGGCGGGGGCGTTTAAATAATTTTATATATTAAGTAAATTTCTATTATTTAATGGGTAAGTATAATTCTGTAAAAAAAGCGTGTGAAACTAATGATATCATTTTTAAGGAAATTGTTAACAATTTTAATTTTAGAACAGAAAAAGACATTTCTAATTATATCTTAAAAAAATTTAAACAATTTAAAGTCAAGAAAGCTTATGATCCAATTGTTGCAAATAACTCGATTATAATACATCTAAAGCCAAGAAATAAAAAACTAGAAAGAGGGTTTTTAATTTTAGATTTTGCTTGCAAAGTTAATGGTTATTGTTCAGATGTTACAAGAACCTTATTCATTGGAAAAGCAAATAGTTATGAGAAAATGCTTTATAATTTAGTTTTAAATTGTCAAAGAAAATGTATCTCCAAATTAAAATTAAATTATAGTTATGCTGATTTAGAGATTTATGCAAGGGTGTTATTAAAAAACTATAAGATGTTTTTTGTTCATAGTTTGGGGCATGGTCTTGGAAAAAAAGTTCACGGCAGTCCTGTAATAAGTGTGATTTCTAAAGATAAGGTTACTAAAGGACAATTTATCACAATTGAACTAGGAATTTATTTCAAAGATAAAAAAGAAATTGGAATTAGAGTAGAAGATACAATTTACATTGGAAATAAAGTAGAAGTTCTTTCTAAATCAAGTAAAAAATTGATTGAAATTTATTAGAATGTTTATTAAATCCGTCAAGCATTAGCGAGAGCGTAGCGCGGTTCGAGCGATAGCGAGAAAGTCGGACAAAGGGGCTATTCCTATAGTTTTTGTTCAAATTTATTTTTCAAAAAAGGCGAAATAAATTTTTGGATTTCTTTTCTCTGTATATGAGTTAGATATTTAAATCCCTTTATTTCTTTAAGGCAATTTTTTGAACCACATTTGCATTTGAAAGTAAAATTTCCGCCTTCCAATAAATCATATTCGGAAACATTGTAATTAAATGATAATTCTTCATCTTTTTGAATATTTTTCAATGCGACGAGATTTAAAATCTGCCAATCAATACAACAATTTGGATTACAGGAGTGGTTCAAAAAATCATCAAATTTTGCAGTAGATTCCAAAAATTTATCTTCATCTATCTGTAATGCTTCGGCGTTAGTATGAGCACCATCGCCCATCTGTCCATCAAAATGGAATATAGTTTCGCCTTTTTTGATTATTTTTTTAGCAAACAATCCCTTTCTATTATGAGATTTCTTAATCTTAATTAAATCTGGAATAAACATACTAAAAATAAATTTGAACGAATATAAAAAGTTAATGCCCCTTTGTCCGATTGCATTTAATTCCTGTTCAACGACCCGAGCCCATCAGGGCGAGAACGCAGAGAGGCAAGCGAGATTAATTTTAGACAAATTTTAGGGAGGGGGGAGGTAGTGCATTACTTAATTAGAGTCAAATTACTGCTTTTTTCAAAAGATTCTAAAAGAAGGGGTTCAATGAATTCATTAAGGTAAGAAATATCTTGAAATAAATTCTTGTCTTCATATTCTGTTTTTCCATTTCTTACCTTATACGCTTTTTCAATTAATTCTTTATATTCTCCTACATCTATTTGCCTAGATTTTTCAAAGATTTCATCATAAGTCAAAGGAAAAACTCCTAACTTTAAAATAATTAAAGTTCGCGTAGCAAATAAGCAAGATTTGTAAAATTCTGTCGAGGCAGTCATTTTATCTCCATTTCTATGTGAAATTATTGAAGCAAGGGCATAGCCGAGATTAAATCTCAAATCTTGAATTAAATCAATTATTCTTATTTGCGGAGCTTTCATTTTTTCTATAACTTTTTCTCCAGAAAGAGTTTTTCCTGCGGTAATTAATTCACGCAAATAGATTTTCTTTTGAAAAGGCGTATCTATTTTCCCTTGCAAAAATTCTTCATATTCAAAAGGGTAAATATTGAACCCCTTCTTACTAACAACTTTTTTGATTTCACTTCTTCCAACATAATTATCTTTTGAAAAAAGGACGCCAATTTCAAAATCGCTTCTTTTCAAAAAATCAGTTCTGGCTCTTGAACCATACAAAAATATTGAAATTGGCTTGAAATGTTGGTTTAATAATTTGACGACTTCTTCCATAGTTGAAGTATTTTTTACTTGTTTAAATAACTATCCTAAGCACTGCCTTCAGGTGGGGGTTGGAAATAACTAAAATTAATCTCGCACAGAGTTTTTTGCATCAGCAAAAAATTTCGTTGAACAGTACATATACGCATGTCCTTAAATTCTTAACTTATAAGGCTTATAACTTCTCTATTTTGAAATTCATAATTTGATTTTTCTAATGGTAAATTGTCTAAAGGGCTTTTAACACCAAGTAATTTAGGATTTGCCATATGAACATATATCATTGTTGTTTCAGGGCTTTTATGACCGAGTAAACTTTGCACTAAAGTTAAATCATAGCCATTTTCAATTAAATGTGTAGCATATGAATGTCTTAAGGAATGTGGATGTATTTTTTTATTTAGTTTTGCTTTCCTAGCAGCTTTCTTAACAATTTCTTGAATGGTTCTGGTGCTTATATGCCCATTGTAGCTATTAAATAACCATGAATTATTATCCAAATTATTTTTTTAAATGTAATTAACTAATTCATCTTTTATTAAATTAGGAATTATAAATAACCTGTCTTTTCTTCCTTTGCCATGTCTTACCCATCCGTAATTATTTTCAAAATTTAAATCATTAATTTTTAAATTAACTAATTCATTAACTCTCAATCCTGCACCATAGATTAATTTTATCATTAAGTTATGCTTATTATTCTCAATTTTGCTTAATAAATTTACAACTTCATCTTTAGTTAAAAACACAGGCAATGTTTTTGGCGTTTTAGAATATTTTATTTTCAACGTTAATTTTTTGTTTAGAATTTCTTCAAATAAAAATTTTAT
>JBBSXG010000060.1:0-15248 GCA_038045885.1 Nanobdellota archaeon | reverse complement strand
CTTAAGACTCCAAAAATTAAAAAAATTATTAATAATATAATTTGGTAAGGTTTAAGTTTTAAGTTCATTTTCTTTAACCTCCAGATGGTGTATTTGGTCTTTTATCTTCTTTATTTTTAATATCTTTATTATTTGAATTTTTATTCTTAAATAATTCTTTTATAATAATTCTCATAATCTTCTTTTAGCCCATTAACTAAAGAGGTAAATTTAATTCCTAACTTTTTTAATTTATCATTTGTGCAATAAAAAGTTTCATTTGCAAAAGGAAATTCTTGTAAATTGTGTTTTTCTCCATCTGCTTTTGAATTGAATTTGATTATGGGTATTACTCCAACGATCTTAGCCATTTCTTTAACTAATTTTTCTAGAGTTACAACATCATCATTGCAACAGTTAAAATTTCCTTGTAATTTTCTTTCAGCCAGTAAAACAATTGAATCTGTAACATCTTGTGCAAAAACAAATTGGACTTTTGATTGTCCATCTCCCGGAATAACTAAAGGAAGATTTTTTTTAAGTCTTGAATAAATAAAACTTTCTCTATTGAAATTATTTTCCTTTCCAAGAATATAGACTGGACGAATGCTGGCATATTTAATGTTGCTTTCTTGTAAAACTTTTTCACATTCTACCTTTCCTTTATTATAACCAGACCAAACTGAATTCCATAAAGGCCAATCTCCTAATTCAGATTCTTCAGTTAAAGGAAATTTTGTAGTTTTTTTATAAGAAGCAGCTGTGCTAACATGAAGATAAAAATCAAAATTTAATTCGTTAATGGCTTTTTTAGTATGATCTCCCTTATAAGCACAAGTATCAATAACAACATCAAAATAATCTTTAATGTTAAATCCGTTTCTTCTGTCTCCTTGAATAAATTTTACATTATTATATTCTGATTTGGTTCTTCCCCTATTAAAAACAGTAACATCATGGTTTCTTTCAACTAATTTATCAATTATTAAAGGTCCAATAAATTGAGATCCGCCTATGATTAAAATTTTCATAAAATTATTTTGAAAAGAAAGAATAAATATCTTTCTATTGTCAATTTTTAAGTTCTTTTAACAGGCCACTAGTAGAAAAAACCTTAACTTTATCTTGCTTCTTAAAATCATTATCATTGCTCCAAATAGGACATTTTAACTTTAAAGCTAACGCCAAATAGTGAACATCATCCATATCATAAGAAATTTCTTCAGCTTCTTTGATATAATCTTCAAAATCTTCTCTTGGAATTATTTCTATATTAGCATTTTTGATAATTAGATTAAAAATTTCTTTCAATTCCTCTTCTGTAACATTAGCTTTTTCTAGTATTAGAGCTTTATGTTTATTCATTTCTTCAAGGATAAATTCTGGGACAAAAAAAGAATGATCGCTAAGCAAAATTAATCTGCGTATATATTCCTCTTTAATCCGAGCAGAAAATACAATATTTGCATCAAGTACCAATTCCATTTAGTTATCCCAAATACTTTTTAGCTACAGCTTTATTTACTTTTCTTCCTAGTTCTAAGGCGTCTTTCTCTGTAAATTTGCTTTTTGATAGCATTTTATTTAGCTTGTTTAAAATAATTAATCTTTCTTTTATCGCTTGCCTTGCTATTTCAGACCAATTCATTTCAGGGTAATCTTCCATTTCCTTCTTCAACTCTTGTGGCACAGCCAATGTTATACTTACCATTTTAACCTCCAAAATATGTTTATTATGTGTAATATGTTTAAATATATAAACCTTTCTGCTATCAAGAATTTAATATTTTATGTAATCCTACACCTTCAATAACAACTTCATTATTTTGATTAACACATGTAGTTCTTACAATAACTTGTTGCCTTTCATTTATTTTAACTAGAATTTCAGAAATTGCTGTAATTGTATCATTAACATGAACTGGAAGCAAAAACTTTAAACTTTGATCAAGCCAAACAGAACCAGGACCAGGCATTTTAGTTCCAACAACAGTTGAGATTAAACTGGAAACTAAGATTCCATGCGCAATTTTGTCCTTAAATTTAGCATTCTTAGCAAATTCAGAATCAACATGAATAGGATTAACATCATTACATATGGAAATAAATTTGTCTAAATCCTCTTGAGTTATCTTTTTAGAATACTCTCCTTTCATTCCAACTTCTAATTCCGAAAATTTAATTGCTTTCATTTTCCAATATTAAATTATACTCGTTTTTATATCTTTTTATATTGTCTTTTAAGTATTTTGTTGCAATTTCTACAAATTCCTTAGTTTTAATTAAATGACAGGTCGCCTTTCCAATTTTAATTGTTCTCATTACTCCATGTTCATGAAAATTTTCATTTACATACATTTTAACTAAAAATTCAACATCTGTACAAGGTTTTCCATTACAAATATAAGTTATAGAGCCTTTTGGATGATGCAATCTTGTTTTAATAATCTTATTTCCAAATTTAAACTCATGTAATCCTAAAAGAAATAAATTAGGAAAATTAACTTTATCCTGAATATAATGAACCATACTATTATTTTCTGTTCCAAGCATTAAAACATATGAATCTAGTTTAGCAAATTTTGCAAAAGGTGAGTTATTATCAAATGGCCTTTTACTTTTAATATGATCTTTAACTAAAGAATTAGGTAATTTACCTTTAACAGCTACAGAATGAGTAACGTGAACACTTCTTTTAACATTTTCTTGTAATCTAAACAATTCTGGTAACTTGCCTGTCCAACAAGGATCTTGCAAAGTAAATTCTTTTTTAGGATAAGTAAATGTTGGCATCATTATTGTTCCATCTTGAATAATATCTTGTAAAACAGTTAAGATAGAATTAGCTCCATCTTCAATATATCCAAACTTGCTTAAAGAAGAATGAACATAAACATCCATTCCTTCTTTTAATCCTAGTTGTAAAAATTTCTTTCTTAAATAATTTTTATCAAGTTTGAAAAATAATCTTTGAAATACTAAATTAAAGTTCCTACTTATTCTTTTAACTAAATGATAGGGTATTTTTAATACATTATATAGGGTTGACATGATTTTAGCTTAATAATAAGTTTTATATAAGTTTTTAATAGGGATTTATTATGAAAATAGGATTAATCTTGGGAACGAGGCCAGAGATAATAAAACTCGCTCCCGTTATAAGAGAACTAGAAAGAAGAAAATTGGATTACTTTGTTGTTCATACTAATCAACATTATTCTTACGAGTTAGATAAATTATTTTTTGAAGAGTTAGATCTACCTAAACCAAAATATAACTTAAACTGCGGTTACGAATCTTTCAGAAAACACGTTGGGTTTATGACTAAACGAACAATTCCTATATTAAAACAAGAAAATCCTGATAATATGATAATTTTAGCAGATACAACTTCAGCGTTAGCTGGAACATTAGCCGCCGCAAAAGCTAGTTTAATCATCTCACATCTAGAAGCAGGCTTGAGAAGTCATGATACAAAAATGTTGGAAGAAACAAATAGAATTACAACAGGACATTTATCAGATTATCATTTTGCTCCAACTGAAAATTCTAAAAAAAATTTACTTGAAGAAGGAGTAGAGGAATCAAGAATTTATGTTGTAGGCAACACAATAGTAGATTCTGTTTATCAAAATATAGAACTAGCAGGAAAAAAGGTCGATATGTTAAATAATTTAGGACTAGAAAAACAAAAGTACTTTTTATTAACTGCACATAGAGCTGAAAATACAGATGATAAAGAAAGATTAATGAATATTTTAAAAAGTTTAGAATTAATTTATAAAAAATATAATTTGCCAATAATTTACCCCATGCACCCAAGGACTAAAAAGATGATTAATGAGTTTAGTTTAAAAGTTCCTTTTGGAGTTAAAGTTTTAGAACCAATAAGTTTTCTAGAATTTTTGCAGTTGGAAGCTAATACAAAAGTAATGATTACAGATTCTGGAGGGATACAAGAAGAAACTTGCATATTAAAAGTTCCTTGTATAACAATCAGAGACAATACAGAAAGGCCTGAAACTATAACCGTCGGGAGTAATTTATTAGCGGGAGTTAATCCAGATAATATTCTAAAATGTGTGGATAAAATGTTTGATAAAGAAAAAGACTGGGAAAATCCTTATGGAAATGGGGATACTGCAGTAAAAACTTTGGATATAATTAATAACCTAAAAAAATGAATAATTTAGAAAAAGAATTTTATAATGGTAAAGAAATTTTAATAACGGGAGCGGATGGATTTTTAGGTAGTTATTTAACTGAAAAATTCGTTGATTATGGGGCTTTAGTTTCAGTTTGTGTTCATAATAAAAAATTAAAAAACCTTAACAACATAAAAAGTAAATTAAAAAATATTATAGTAGAAGATATTTCAAGTTTTAATATTGTTGATTTAATGGTTAAAGAGAATCCAGATATAATCTTTCATTTAGCTGCAGACGGTTACATTAGAAACTCTATAGAGAACCCAATAAAAGTCAATAAGACTAATTTAGACGGAACATTAAACGTTTTAGAAGCTGCAAGGTTATTGAAAGATAAAAAATTAGAAAGATTAATTTTTGTTTCATCTTATTTAATATATGGATCAAAGGATAGCAAAATAGATGAGTCAAGTAATTTTGAGCCAAATAATCCATACGCTGCGAGTAAAGCAGCTGCAGATTTATACTGTCAATCCTATCTTAAAACTTTTAGCTTGCCAATTGTAATTGTAAGACCTTCAAGTATTTATGGTCCTAGACAAAATAAGAATTTTATTAGTTTGTTTACTGATTCAGCTTTAAAAAATCAAGATATTAAATTGGAGGGAGGGGGTTTACAAACACGAGATCTTGTTTATGTGGATGATGTTTTAGAAGCTTTACTAATAGTAGGTTATAATAAAAAAGCTATTGGCGGAATTTTTAATATAGGAAATGGAATTGAATTATCTGTAAAAGATATAGCAGAAAAGATAATAAAAATTTCAAATAGCAAATCAAAAATAATTTCGGTAGAACAACGCCTAGGCCAAGATTTAAAATTATGTTGTGATACTAGCAAATTTAAAGAAATATTTGATTGGGAACCTAGTGTTAGTATAGAAGAAGGCCTAACAAAAGTAATTAAATCTGCAAGATGAAAGTCTTATTTAACTGTAATAATAGCGCATTTCAAGCTCCAGGTGGAGGAGAGATTCTATTACTTAAAACTAGGGAATATCTATTAAAACAAAAAATTAAAGTGAAATTATTTAATCAATGGGAGGATAAATTAACAGATCATAATATTTTACATAACTTTGGGCTGTCAAGCAACTGCTATGATTTAATTAACACAGCTTATAATAAAAAAGTTCCGGTTGCAATTACTCCAATATATTCTTGGCCATCCATGAAGTTTGCTTTTAGAAGTGGGTTAAACTTAAAAAATAAATTAAATTTAAGCTTATACGCTTTTTTGCATAATTACAAACCGATAAATGAATTAACTTATGCAAATAAGATGTTGAAGAAAGCTAATTTGATACTAACAGATTCAAAAGCGGAAAAAGATGTTTTAATGAAAACATTTAAGTTAGATAAAAATAAGTTTAAAGTTGCACCTTATGGAGTTGATAAAAGATTTTATAACTCAAATAAGAAAGAATTCATAAATAAGTATGATTTGGAAGATTTCTTACTTTATACTGGAAGAATAGAACCTAGAAAAAATGTTTTAACTTTGATTAAAATTGCAAATAAATTTAATTTACCTTTAGTAATAATAGGAAGTGGAGATTATCAATCTGGAAATGAATATTATAATTTATGCAAAAAAGCTGCCAAGAAAAATATTGTTTTTATTAATAAAATAGAGCATGAAAGTTCTTTATTAAGTTCCGCTTATGCTGCTGCTAAAGCTGTTGTTTTGCCATCCTGGCTAGAAAACCCTGGTTTAAGTGTTTTAGAAGGGGGATTAGCAGGAAGCAATGTCTTAGTTACATCAAGAGGAAGCACAACAGAGTACTTTAGCAATTACGCTTTCTATGTAAATCCTTTTGATAATAAAGATATAGGAAAAAAATTGTTAATGGTTTATAAAAAAGAAAAAGACAACAAATTGAGAGAGCATATAAAGAAAAACTTCATTTGGGAAGTTGCAACGAGTAGGGTTGCAAAATACTATAAAGATCTGTTATAGATTTCAATAAGAAAACTTTAAATATCTTTCTTAAAACAGACATCTTTATGAAATTTCTCATTACCGGAGGAGTTGGTTTTTTAGGAAGCCATATCTGTGAAAAGTATATCAATGAAGATAAAGATAACAAAGTAGTATGTTTAGATAATTTTAGTAACTCAAACTTGTTTAATATTAGAGCATTATTGAACAATAAAAATTTTAAATTGGTTAATGGTGATATAAGAAATAAAGATCTGCTTGAAAAACTAATGCCCGGGGTAGATGTTGTGATTCATTTAGCTGCGCAAATACATGTTGATAAATCAATAATTGATCCTATAGAAACATATGAAACAAATGTCCTTGGAACATTAAATGTTTTAGAAGCTGCGAGAACACATGATGCCAAAAGGATACTTATAGCTTCAACAAGTGAGGTTTACGGACCTGCAAAATATGTTCCGATGGACGAAGCTCATCCTTTAGAATCCCCACATCCTTATGGTGCAAGTAAGATAGCAGCAGATAGAATGGCTCTGGCATATAATCATACTTATAATTTAGGAGTAGACATCATAAGATGTTTTAATATGTATGGCCCAAAACAAAGAGATACTGGTTATGGCGGGGCTATATCAATATTCACTAAAAGAGCTTTAAATAATCAACCTCCAATTATTTTTGGAGATGGTTCACAGACTAGAGATTATATGTACATAAAAGATGGTGTCAAGGCTTACGATTTAGTATTGAAACATCAAAATGGCTCACAAGATAGAATAATAAATTTTGGAACTGCTACAGAAATTTCTATTTTAGATTTAGCCAAAAAAATCATAAAGCTTTCTGGAAAAGATTTTGACCCTGTATTTGTTTCTCCAAGACCCGGGGAAGTTAATAGATTATATTGTAATTACGATAAAGCAAAAAACCTTTATGGGTTTAAGCCAGACTATGATTTAGATACTGGTTTAAAAGAATATATCGAATGGCACAAAAATCATAAAGCTGAAGAATGGGTAAAAGGTTAATTATATACTATTTTAAATAAATTAAAATTCTTTTTGTTATAGAATTTATAAGTATTCTGAAATAATATATAGAAAAGAGTAATTTTGATTTCAAGATGCTAAATCCATTAATTTTTATGTCTTTAAAAAAAGGCATTTGATTTAATTTTAGTTCATCAAAGTTTATAATTTGATTTTTTAAAATTATTCTGGACTCTTTATAATCTGGAAATATTATCCTTAAATATAAATTATTGGATCTATTATTTGTTATGATTTCATTTTTTGAAATTTTAATATTTATTTTTTCACGTTCTTTCCACCATTTAGCGAAACTTGTTAAATCGCTTATTAAAATGTTATCTAGACTTTTTATTTTATTCAAGGTGAAGTTCAAAAGTTCAGGATATCTCCCAATTCCATTGTTTGGATGATCATATAAAAACAAAGGCATTTGTTTTTTGTATTGCATATTTATTAAATAATTAAGATAATTTTTCATTTTTCTTTCAGAATAAAGCTGCATCCTTAATAGTCCGATACAAGTTGGGTAAATTGGTAATTGAATTACCTTGCAGTTTTCAGGATAAAAAGGTAAGTCATCATAGCTTAAAGAAAACTCTGAACTATAAAAATAATTTAGTTCTTCTAATGCTTTTCCTAAGTTTTTGTTCCAGTACCCAAATGGAGCAGCAAAACCAATTGGCCTTTTAATATTCTGAGATATAAATTCATTTGATTTTATTATATTTTGATAATTTTCTTCAAAAGAATTATAAACAATGTGTTCATAGGAATGAGACTGTATATCTTGATTTAATTTGTAAAGGTTTTTTATTTCATTTTCATGATTTCTTACGTTAAAAACACTTACAAACCAGTTAAATTTAATTTTATGTTTTTTTATTATTTTTATAATGCTGTCCATCTCATTTTTATTATAAACATCTAGATCTATTCTATAGCAGAAGACACTTTCATAATTTTTAGGGTAATACCAGATATGAAAATAAGGTAAATTTCTTGCTAGATGTAAATAAATGAAACAATTTACAACTAATCTTCTCAAATCTCCTTTTGAGACAACAGAAATATTTTCTTTTAATGAGGAATAGATACTTGGGAGGTATAATTTTTTAGATCTCTCGTCTAATATTAACTCATTTAAATCAAATGGTAAAGCTATAACAAATCCCTTACCAATTCTTGAGTTATAGATTATTGGAGAATTTTTAAATTTATAACAAAATCTCTCGATGTTTAATTTATTAATATTCCTAAATAGATTTCCTTTACCATAAATAGATTTAATGTAAATCTTTGAAATTTCTTTAATACTTAATTTTCTAAAAGATAAAGTGTCAGTTAATAAAGCACCACCATTTTCTAAATAATTCTTTATTTTAATTAAATTTTCTATAGATAAATCTCTGGAGTTTAAAATTATTAAAGAATATTTATTTATCTTATTAACATTAAAAATTTCCCAAGGAACTTTCTCTTGTTCTAAAATCCTTTTCCATCCATACTCTTCCTTAATTAAACCGATTAACATTTTATAAATCAGTCTAAAAAGTTTTATAAAGCTTCTTCATGGTTTACGTCTATGAAAAACGTATCTTTTATCATTCCAAATTACAATGCAGAAAATACAATAGGAAAATGCATTGAAAGTATTCTTAGTCAGAAGTATAAAGGAAAATTTGAGGTTATTGTTATAGATGATTTTTCTAAGGATAATAGTATAAAAATAATTTCTAAATATAAAAAAGTTAAATTAATTAAAAACGAAAAAAATTTAGGACTAGGAAGTTCTCTAAATAAAGCTATTAAAGCTTCTAAATATGAGTTAATATGTATAATATGGTGTGATTGTATCTTAGAAAATAAAAGTTGGCTTAATGAGATAATTAAAGCTTATAATACAAATGAAAAAAGTGTTATTTGCTCTAAATTAATAATTCCAAAAGAATACTGGGATAAATTTTCATTTTATGATAAGGTTGTTTTAGCTAAAGATTATGAAACTAGCTTAAAAAATAAACAAAAAGAAGGAAGACCAACTTTATTTGACAAAAAAGCTTTACTCGAAGTAGGATTATATGATACAAAAACATTCAGAACTGCTGGAGAAGATACTGATTTAAGATGGAAATTAGATAAATTAGGATATAAATTAATTACAGCTAAAGTTAAGATATTGCATTTACATGGCTTTTATAAATTTTCTTTTAAAAAACAATTGATAAACAAAGCATTAACATTAGCAGAAGCGATAGGAGCGAATTTTAGAAGACATGGAGTAAAAAGTTTACCAAATAGTTATTGGAATCCTTTAACTTCCACAATATTATATGCCTCTTTATTAGTTCCTTATGTTAATATAGTTTCATTTATTATTGTTTTATTTATTTTAATTGGATATGCATTAAATGCATTTAAATTTGTTAAAGATAAAAGAATAATAATTCTTCCCTTGTTTAAATTATTAAAAGACATAATAACGATAATTGGATTCTGGAAAGGATTTTTTACAGGAAAACAAGAACTTTAATTTTTCTTGGCTTCAATATGCATAAAATTACATCCCAAAAATCTAGGCATTAAATAATCAATATGATAATCTCTCCAAGTTCCTGTTAATCTAATGTATTTTGTTTTGATTATATTAAAGTCTAATAATTTTAACATTTTAACAATATGTTTCATCTGAAATTGCATTTTGTGATGAACTTCTGGATGATCTGGAAAATCTTTTTCCCATAAGTCAGCGTGATAATTTCCTAAATGTAAGTGATATCTCCAATAATCCCCATTATCTACAATGATAACCATCTTGCCATTTTTCTTTAAATATTTTTTACAGCCTTCCAAAAATAATAATGGATTTCCTAAATGATCCAAGACACCATTATGATAAACAACATCAAATTTATTATAGAATTTTCTTGGAAGTTCTTTATTTAAGTTCCAAACAAAATTTACTCCTGGAAGCTCAACAAAATCTACTCCAAAAGCTCCTTGTAATTTATTTCTCCCACATCCTAAATCTAATATTTTCATGATGTTAAATTTAAAGAAAGTTATTTAAACTTATTGTAGGGAATATTCAAATTGTGAACTAATTTTATTAATATCATTATCGGGTAAGTAAAAGCGTAAAATAAAAATGCGTAATGGAATAAATTAAAAAATGCTGCGATTGTGAGTATATTCATCATTCCAGGAACTTTATAAATTATTGCTGAAATTTTAGTAAACAATAAATTTTTTAAACCAAATTTTTGGTTTACAACTTTTTTAATCCCCATATTAAAAATAGAAACTGCATCTTTTTTATCAATATTAATTAAATCCTGTAATAATAAAAAGTAGGCTGTAAATCCGCCTAAAATTAACATTAAATAATTATTAAATTCTTTATACAATCCTATCCCCATGCACAAAAATATTAATGGATGAACAATGTGATGATTTATCTTATCTATAAAAATTCCTTTTGCACTTGTTTTTTTCCAATATCTTGCCAACTCTCCATCTACATGGTCTAAAAGATACCAAAGTTGCAATAGTAAAACACCAACGACATAATAAAGATAATTTCCTAAAATAAAAAATAAAGGGGCAATTACCCCGGTAATTAACACTAAGATAGAAGTAGTATTCCCGCTAATTTTAAAGTGTATAAAGAACCAGGTAAGATATATTGAAATTTTTCTACTGAATTTTCTTTGATACCAAGTATTTGAATGCGAGATAGGTTTTTGGCATATTTCTCTCAATTTCTTAATTGATTCTACCATAATACAGAATTAAATAGATTGTTTTTTAAGGATTTCTATCTTCATTAAAATAATGAAACCAGAAACATTATATCAAGAATTAAAAAAGCAGGGATTTGGACCCTTTACAGGTGTTGCTGACTCTACATTTGGCGGATTTTTCAATTATTTAGAATCCTTAAACGAATATATCCCTGCACCAAACGAAGGATTAGCATTGTCAATAGCATCTGGATCATACTTGGCAGGAAAAAAACCTGTAGTTTTGTTACAAAATGCGGGAATTGGGAATTTGATTAATCCACAGACTTCTTTAAACGATTTATATAAAATAAAGAGCTTGTTATTAATTGGATGGAGAGGCAATCCAGCAAAACAAAAAGATGCTCCCGAACATTGGTTAATGGGGGAAAGAACATTAGATTTTTTAAAACTAGCAAACATAGACTCAAAAGTTCTAGAATCTTTAAAGGATATATCCTGGGCAAATAATAAATTACAAACAATGAATACAGTTGCTTTATTAATAAATCAAGGGGTAATAGAAGAATTTGATAAAGGAATTAATTCTAATTATGAAATGTCTAGGTATGATGCTATTAAGATTATTGCAGATATGACTAAAGGAATGATAAGATTTTCTACAACAGCAATGGCATCTAGAGAATTATATGAGCTTGATGAATCAAATAAAAACTTTTACACGATAGGATCAATGGGGCACATTGGAGCAATTGCATTAGGAACTGCTTTAGAAAAGAAAGAAAGAATTATAGTTATAGATGGAGATGGTGCATTATTAATGCATTTGGGAATTTTATCTACAATAGGAAATTTAAAGCCTAAAAATTTATTGCATATTTGTTTAGACAATGAAACTTATTCTTCTACCGGATTACAAAAAACAACTTCAAGTACAACTGATTTAGAAAAAATAGCTCTAAACTCAGGTTATCAAAATTCAATAGGGATAAAAACACGGGAGCAACTTAAAGTCAATTTAAAGTATCTTTTAGAGAATGAAGGACCAAGTTTTTTACATGTAAAAGTAAATCGAGGGAATAAAAAGGATATAAAGAGAATTGAAATATCTCCAGAAAACATTACAAAGAGATTTATGGAAGCAATAAGATGATTTATTATGTTCCAACTAAAATTTATTTTGGAAATGGTTCTTTAAATAAACTAAACGAGATTGTAAGTGAAATAAATCCAAAAAATATTTTTTTAATGACCGGAAAAAATTCTCTGAAAAAAACAGATTCATATGACTTATTATTAAATTCATTAAAAGATTATCGTTTAACTTTATATGATGAAGTAAGTCCTAATCCAAAATTAGAAGAGATAACTAGGGCATTAAATAAAGCAGAAGAAACATATCCTGATTTGATTATTGGAATTGGTGGAGGAAGCGTTTTAGATACTTCAAAAATAATTTCATTATCATTTAAGGATAAGAAAATTAAGAAAAAAATACCATTAATTGCAATTCCAACAACTGCAGGAACCGGTTCTGAAGTAACTCCATTTGCTGCATATTCTCAAAATAAAAAAAAGATTTCTTTTGGAAATGTTGGAAATTATTTAGTTTATCCTAATTATGCTATTGTAGATCCAGAATTAACATTGACCATGCCAAGAGATGTTACAGCTTCTTCTGGACTAGATGCTTTGTCTCAAGCTCTTGAATCTTATTGGAGTATTAATTCAACTCCTCTTTCAGATACACATGCTCTCATGGCAATAAAATTGGTTTTAGAAAATTTAGATTATTCCTATGAACGCATTAATAATATAAATTCTAAATTTAATATGTCTAGAGCAAGTTTAGAAGCAGGATTAGCATTCAGTCAAACTGCTACAACTGCCCCCCATTCCGTAGCTTACCCGATGACCTCACATTTTGGCTCGAGTCATGGAAATGCGTGTGCTCTAACTTTGCCAGAATTTTTGTTATATAATTATAATATAAAAGAAGAAGATTGTTTGGATAAAAGAGGCTCGGATTTTGTTAAAAGAAAATTGGATTATTTATGCAACACATTTGAATTTAGATCTATAAATCATTTGTATGAAGAAATAAGATCTTTGATTAAAAAGATAGGATCTCCTTTGACATTAAATGAGGCTGGAATTGATAATATAGAAATAATTTTAGAAAATGGTTTTAGTCCAGAAAGAATGAACAACAATCCAAGAAGAGTTACAAGAGAATCTTTACAGGAATTACTAGAGAAAATAAAATAATTTAAACATAACCTATTTAAACCTTTTTAATACCGTAAATAAAGTCTCCGATAGAGGTGCAAAATGAAGAATGATGATTATTTGGAATTAATGGGTGCAAGAATTAGAAGTGAACTAAATGATCTTAAAAGAACTCCTCAAGCTGCTGCAGAAGAATTAAGAATTGATGTTGAAAAAATAAACAATATAATTAAAGGAAATTGCAACCTTGAAGATATTCATGCTTTAATAAATAAAATGGAAATGATTTATCCTATAGACTCTTCTGATTTACATATACCATTAGATGATTGTTCAAATGGAATAAAAATAATGAGAGCAGAGGAATCAAGAAATTCAAGTAGAATATTTACAAGATTTACAAGAAAAGATAAAAATAATGATAGATCACCTTATTATGAATACAGGGATACTGCGATGTCAAGACTAAGTCCTTTTAAACCAGAATGGATTAAAGAACTTAGAGTGGTTAAAGATTCGGATCCAGAAAGTCCTGACGTAGTCTACAATAATGGCCACTTTTTGCATCAAATGACTTTTTTTATAGGACCTGTAAATTTCTACTGGGAAGTCAATGGTAAAAAACATTCTAGAGAAATGAGTACGGGAGATTCAAATTATATAACTCCTTTTCATAGACATAGTTTTTCAAGTAGGGATAAAAGTAAAGATGCTATAATAATTGCAGTTACATTTGGTGGAGATGTTAGGAGAGCTCAAAAAGAGTTGTATGTTTTGGGGGATGGGAGAATTAATGACTTGTCTATTAATTACAGAGACCATAATGAAGCTGTTATCCAATTAATTCAACAGCATATAAGAAATGAGAATCTTAGTTTATTAAATCTTGAAGAAAGAATAAACTCAATGAATCTTAACCTTTCTGCAGACTTAGAAATATTGCTTAACAAAGATAAGGCTATATCTAATTTAGACAGAGAGATAATCGCAAAAGCTCTCAATATCGAGTCAAGTGATTTAATGATTCCTTTATACAATCCGGCAGAAGAAGTTGTTGTTAAAGGCAAAGACAAAGGGTATCTTTATCCAGAAGATAAAAAACAAGTTTATAAGATACATCAATTAGCAAGAACATCAAAAATGCCCTTAATGAAAGGTTTTGATATAGAGGTTTTAGAAAAAAGTATGAACGCAAATTATGATTTCAAAAGTTCATTGCATTATTATTTTTATAATTATGGAAAAACAGATGTCGAACTTGATTGGGAAATAAATAATCATGGATATAAAGAGGTTATACATAATGATGATTCTGTTTATGTACAACCTCTTGTTAAATATTCTTTTTCAAATTCAGAGGATAAGCACGGTAAAATATTAGCAATTGGTGTTTCTGGGGCAATAAATCTTTCTACACAAAAAGAATTGTCTTATTTCTCTGATTTAAGGAGGGTCGCACGTGAAACAAAGCAATGGTTCGACTGAGAAGATAGCTTATGTACCTATGTCAGTTGATCTAGTTCATACAGGTCATATAAATATAATAAATGAAGCAAAAAAATACGGCAAAGTTATTGTCGGGTTATTAACTGATAAGGCTGTTGCAAATTATAAAAGAGTTCCATTATTACCTTACGAGCAAAGAAAAATCATAATAGAAAGCGTGAAGGGTGTTGATGAAGTTGTACCCCAAGAAGAAGATGACTATGTTCCCATAATAAAAAGATTAAAGCCAGATTATTTTATTCATGGAGATGATTGGAAAACTGGAATTCAAAAAGAAAAAAGGGAAAGGGTAATTCATGTTATGAGAGAATGGGGGGGGCAAGTTATAGAACCACCTTACACTAAAGGAATTTCTTCTACGCAACTTAATAAAAATCTACGTGAAATAGGGTTCACACCAGAAATTAGAATGAAAAGATTAAGAAGATTATTGAGTGCTAAACCAATAACAAGAATTTTGGAAGCCCATAACGGATTAACTGGTTTTATAATTGAAAATACTAAAATTGAAAAAGATAATATGGTTAAAGAATTTGATGGTGCTTGGATAAGTAGTTTAACTGATTCTTTATCTAAAGGTAAACCAGATAACGAAGGTGTTGATTTTACA
>JBBSXG010000059.1:0-1816 GCA_038045885.1 Nanobdellota archaeon | reverse complement strand
CAAATTGACATAGTCTTTGACTTTTTGATAGTTTAATGTTTTTACAGCAAAATTTTCCTGCGTTAAAATATAATTGTCTTTCCTTAAAAATTCCATTTTTGCGGTTTTTCGGGCATCTTGGATATTTTTTAAGTCTTTTATTAGGGACAAGTAATTAAGATTTATCCTGTATCTTGGAGCACAACTTGTTCTGAATACATCGAGCTTAGATTGAAAGTCTGAAGGATTATGGCTGATTCTTTTAAAGTATGCATCATAATCAATTACAGCGTCCATGGCCTTTGAAGTTGCTTCAGCTAAATTTTCGGTTATTGTCATGATTAATTTGTTGTCCTTGACTAAGGGATAAGTAACATAAGTCAAATGGTCAGCGGTTCTAAGAAGCTTATTAGCCTCAGCTAACAACTTAGAAGCTTCGTGCATATAATTAAAGTAGACTAAGCTTATATAAATAACTTACGATGATTCTATCATCATTTGAGAGTAGTTAATTAATAGAAAGATTTATAAACCCATTAAAAATTTTATAAATATGGCAAAAATATTATACTTCGAAGACAATGATCAATTTAGAGAATTAATGAAAGAGATGCTAGGTATATTTGGATATGATGTAGATAGTTATAGTGATCCTACAAAATTTTTGGCACGCTCACAACAAAAAGAAAACATTCCTAGTTATAAATTACTAATAACCGATGTTGATATGCCTTATATGGATGGAATAACTTTTGTTAGAGATCATATAAATAAAGTTGGAAAAGATGTTCCAGTATTAATTTTAACTGGAGGAAATAGTGAAGAAGAAATAAGAGAAGCAGGAATAGAAAATTTTCATTATTTGGAAAAACCAGTTAATATGATTTCATTAGAAGAAAAAATAAAAAAAGTTTATAATTTAATCTCTTAAACTTAAAATAGCAGCCGCGATATCATCACTATTTTCCTTTAATGCTTTTTCAGCTTTATCTCGAGAAACATTAGCTTGGTCCATTACTAATTTAATATCATCTTCGTTAATATAATCCTCAAGCCTGCCAGAAACCTGCAGCATTTCCTGTCCCATCATATTAACTTTAAAGACTTCAGGATTTCTAATAATAAAATTCTTTTTACCCTTAATAATCACTTCAGAAGCGTCTATACTCTCCTGCTTAACATTAAGCTGCTTCATCAAATTCTGCATTTGTTTAGGATTAATTCCAGGTAACATTTTATAAAACGTTTAATAAAATTTCTGCAATGATAACAATGACAACGGCTGCAACAACATGTTCTGGCTTAAATTCTATTTTACTTTTGTAATCATCAAAATATCTTACCAAACCTCCCATTCCGCTGGGCATATTTATTTTATTGTCTGCCATAATACCCTAAAAAGTTTGATGTTTAAAAACCTTTCTTTAATTAATAAGTCCTAGAATAAGGTAATAATTTATTTTTTGCGTTGTAGTAATATTTAATTTGTGTTTGGTCGGCTATTGGAATTTTTAAAACCAGCAATACATCTTTATTTTTAGAATATGAACAATAGTCGCAGTATTTTGTTGTCTTAAATAAATCCAAATCTTCATCGCTTAAATTAGCCCCATTCTTAATATGAGATAACAATATATCCAAGGATTCTTCGTTAGACTTTTTCATAAATAACCAGCTAATAGAAAAGTATAAAAAAGGATAGGTAGAGAATAAGCCGTCTTCTGTAAATCTTCTCGCAAAGCAAGAACAGATCATCCTGACATTCTACTAAGCGTTCTTACTGAACTTGCACCAGCAGGTTCTCACCGTTTCAACTTTTCCTTATGCCTATTCAGCT
>JBBSXG010000058.1:0-2888 GCA_038045885.1 Nanobdellota archaeon | reverse complement strand
TATGTTCTCCAATAGAGAACACATGGATCAAACAAAAGAAGACCTGATTTTAGGTTATTTAACTAATCAAAGCTTTGACACCCTCGCTTGCAAAACAATATACTAATGATGGCTTTTATGCCAGAAGAATTAGTTATTTGAGGTTAGAGTCTATCGCAAAAAAATTTGTATATGGGACTTCTAATGAAAGAATAGTTTTAATCCCAGGATTGCGTGGTGTTGGAAAGACAACAATACTCTTTCAAATTTATTTATCTATAAAAAATTACTTAGATAATAACCGCCTTATATATCTTTCATGTGATAATATTGTTAAATTATTGAATTCAAACTTAAAAGAAGTTTTGGAGGTGTATGAAAAAAAAATAGTAGGAGATGCTTTTGAAAAGATTAGTAAAAAAATTATCCTCTTGATAGACGAAGCACATTACGATCCTTCTTGGCAAGATATCATAAAAAGTATTTATGATCGTACAAAAAACATTTTAATAATTGTTTCTGGATCCTCTTCTATCGCTATTGAGACTACATCTGACTTGGCTAGAAGGTCTATTGTTGAAAGAATATTTCCTTTAAATTTTCTAGAGTATTTAATCCTGAAAAAAAAGATTTATCCCCTAAAAGATGCTAGTTCAAAAATTAAAGAAGCAATATTTCTTTCAAATAATTTGGACGAATCTTATAAAATCTTAGTTGAAGTTCATCAAGAATTATTGAACAAATTTTTTACTAAAATCCCGAACCTAGAATCGGAGATGATTAATTATCTTGTGCATGGCGGGTTCCCTTTTACATCTAATTCGGATAAAGAAGAGATAACTTTTTCTAAAATTATTTCAATAATAGAAAAAATAGTTTATCAAGACATTATAGCTTTTTATCCGGCTTATAAAGGCTTAATTACTAAAATTTTCCCCATACTATATGTAATCTCAGAATCTAGTGATAAGATTAGTTATGAAAATTTAGCAAAATATTTAGATTCTACAACAAAATCTTTAATCTACGAAGTTTTACAAGCTTTAGAAAAGGCAGGCCTAGTGCAGGCTATAACCATTGAAGGTTCTGCTATGAAAGTTATGCGAAATAGCATGAAATTTTATTTTCCAAGTCCAACAATAAGAGCCTCTCTTTTATGGGGGATAGGTAGATTCAATAAAGAATCAAAAATAGTAGGACTTCTTTTAGAAACAGCAGTTTTTAACACATTATACAAAATCAAAGAGTATCAAAAAAACATCATACAGGAGATATATTATAGTGAAAATCCAGGAGAAGCAGATTTCAAAGTTATAAGTAAAAATAGAAAAATAATCATTGAATGTGGTTGGGGGAATAAAGACCAAAGTCAAATCAATAAAACAAATGCAATTAATCAGTCTAAAACTTCTTTTATTATCTCTAACGTTAAAACCCCTCTTATAGATAAAAAAAATAACCTTATCTATGTCCCAAAAGAAATGTTTTTATTAATTTAGACTGTGCAAAATATACATTAACTATAGTTATAACCAATGCTAATATCCCGCTACATTTGCAATCTTATTCCAGGTTTTTTTCTTCATTTGTTGGAATTATATAATTTAGAATTTAAACTTTTTCATTACCTTTAATAATATCCTTACTTATTCCTTAAAATATTCCTTTACAATTTCTGAGAATTTTTTAATAATTTCAGGATCTATTGTAGTAAATTTATCATTTTCTAAAGGATATAACTTTTCATTCTTCATGAAATGTCTTATATAAGAAATGCTAAAATAAGGTTCTTTAGATGATACTAAAATTACCCTAGCCTCATTCCAAAATTCCAAATATTTTTTTAATTTTAATTTGCTTAGAATTCCATCTGCACTATATTTTACTTCTATTAATTGTATGGACCCTTTTGGACTAACAACAACAAAATCAGGAATGCTTCTTATTTTTTCTTTCGTTTCACTATCTTTTATGTCTATATTTGATTGTGAAATATTTTGTAAAATTGCCTCATAACCAAATCTGTAAACTTTATATCCGGATTTCTTAAACATTTCTTCTACCAATGTCTCAGCTATTCTTCCTTTAACAACATTTGATGCGAATGAAGTTTTTGAGTTATAGTCCATCTTATCATCCCAATTATTTCTATTACTTTTAGGTATTTTTTAGAATTTAAAGTTATCTATTAAAATCTAGGCCAATTCTTATTTTTTAATTTATATGAGTTTATGTTCAAGGAGGCAACATTCGGCGTAATCTTGATTAAACTTGCTGTAGTTCTAATAATATGAAATTCTATTCTTCTTAAAAATTTAGAATATTTGTCTCTTATAATATCATATCTAAATCGATCCCAGCCAGGTATTTCAGGACGATTTGGTTTTACCCTCTCCCCCAAGACATTAGCACTTCCAATGTACAGCTCTTTTTTATTAGTGTCGGCTAAATAATAGACTACATTCTTTGCATTTGCATGTTGCTTTAATTGTTTTATTGGAAACCAAGATGTAGAATTTTGTATAAATTCCTCTTTTTCTTTTCCAAAAATCCAACCAAATGCATTCTCTTTTGCTAATCTCTCGAATAAATGATTAAAACCAAGGTCTATTCTAATAAACGTTTCAAATTTGAAGGTATTCCTTTCCATTGGCATAATTTTTAAAACTTCACTTTGTCCACTTTCAAAGAATGACTTAAACTGTTTATCTGATTTTAATTTTAAATTTTCATGTTGACTTTCAAATATGACATAACTATGTATAAATGTCGTTCTAACTTTATTTAACAAATCATTTGAATTATCCCATCTAATCTGCAGGACTTTAGAATACTTCTTTCTGTTAACTAGCCTTAAACTAGCTTTAAACATTTTATTATCCCACACTATAAAAATGTCTCTTTGAGAA
>JBBSXG010000057.1:0-1894 GCA_038045885.1 Nanobdellota archaeon | reverse complement strand
TTTTTAGTGTTTCAAAATCAACATCCATTATTATTTTTTATAAATCTTCATTTAAATAAATTTCTTTTTTTAGTTTATTTATCAAAATACGGTTCTGTAAAGTTATCGGTTGGTAGAAAGGGTTAAAAAATAGGTTTTCTTTAATTTTATATGAATATAAAAGAGGTGAAAACTGCCGTAAAGGTAGGGGACTTTGTTTTAAAGCAAAATCACAGGAATAAAATAAATATAAAATACCTTTCAACTATTAGTAAAAATGTCCTTAATGATAACATAGCAAGAATATATCTTTTTGTTGTAGATGGAATTATTAAAAAAATAGGTGGTTCTTCTGGAAAAGGTGGAATAAAAGCGACTATGAGTTTTTATGTAACCTCTATGACTGGGAGTCCAGGAGTTCCGAGATTTGTTATCCATTTACTTATTGCAGAAGCATTACAAAGAGGTTCAAAAGTAGAATTATATATGATAACTTCTCCAAAGACTCTTGCAACAATAAATGGATTATTTGGTTCTAAAAAAGTAGAAATTGCAAGTTTTAAAGAGATGGAAGATTTATGTAAATCTGATTATTTTTCAAGAGAAAAAAAGTATCCTGATTGGAATTTTCAGGAAAATCACGAACCATATCCTGTAGAGTTAGCAAGACAACACAATATTTATCACCAGAATAGATTAAAAGATAAGAAAAAACAAACTAAACTTTAGATAGACAAAATATAATTAATTCATGCGAACTTTTAATATTAGTTTTACTTCCATTTTCAATTCTATTCTTTCCTATTCTCTTTTCCCCTTGTCCCATAGTATATTGCCAACTTGGAGAGTATATCTGAAAATCCTTATACCATTCTCTTATAGTTGGACAATCATTATAAGAGAGTATCCATCCGCCTTTATGATTCTTTAATAAATCTCTTAAAACTTCATGCTTAAACCCATTATGATGAACAGGTATATTTCTCATAGGATAAATACCTTTAAACATCTTGCTATCTTTTCCAATGTAATAAGGAGGATCGCAATATAGAAAATCATTGGGATATTTCTTTATTACATCCTGAAAATCTGCATATTCTACTTTTAAATTTCCTGGTTTAAAATCTCTAATTCTCTCAATCATTTTCTTATATTTTCCTTCATCTAAATAAATATCAGAAGTCCAACCCATAAATCCAGGTCCATAAGAGAGATTAAAATTATATACAAAATAAACTGCTAATTTTAGAGGGTCTAAGGTAACCTCTTTTTTCCAAACTTTGTTTAATGTTTTTCTTATTTCTTCAAATTGTTCTTTAGTGGGTTTTAATTTCTTCAATTCTTCATAAAGAAGTTTTGGATTTTCTATCTGAAATTTCCAATAATTACACAAAATATCAAAAATCTCATAACCTCTTAACTCTAATCCTAAATATTTACTCATAGCAATTTCAATAGAACCTCCTCCGAAAAAAGGCGAGATAACTCTTTTAACATTATCAGGTAATAACTCAATAACATGACCAACAGCTAATGTTTTACCACCTGCATATCTTATAGGAGAGCAAGGAACTCTCTTATATTTGTTCATACTTTTTGGATAAGTTTTACTAAGTATTGTTTTTAAAAATGCCTCTTTTTTTTGTTTTAAATCAGTATCAAACATAATCTTAATATTCTCGTTATTAAAATTATTATCAAAACTTAAACTTAATTGTCTTTCCATTTCTTCTTTTATCTTATCACTCCTTGTT
The DNA here is from genome assembly GCA_038045885.1 of Nanobdellota archaeon. Lineage (GTDB taxonomy): Archaea > Nanobdellota > Nanobdellia > SCGC-AAA011-G17 > GW2011-AR20 > JBBSXG01. The sequence continues at coordinate 161 of JBBSXG010000057.1, read as the reverse complement.
TTATAACTAATATTTTCCATTTTTAAATACTTTTGTTTTGACTTGCTAAATATATCAAGTCAAGCCATTTATTTTTACCAAGATTTAGATTAACTCCTGCTTCTTGAATAGGAGTTTTATTAATGCCCTGATGAACTCTTATGCAATTATAATAAACTACA
>JBBSXG010000056.1:0-2827 GCA_038045885.1 Nanobdellota archaeon | reverse complement strand
ATTCAGGAATAGCAAAAGATTTCACACAATTAGATAAAGATGATATTGGAACAATCTATCACTTAGTTCCTAAAGGATTCTAATTCCTGTAGCAAGTTTTATATACTTTCTTACCTTTACAATATAAAATCTTAATGGGGGGATTTGTATGCAACTTGAACAAACCTTACAGAACTATCAAATAAGAACAGGCGAAGATTACAGGATTTCTGGTGGATTGTATGAACTATTATCTGGGCAAAGAGGGGAAGGAATTAAATGGACAAATCCTTGTATGAGAGAATCATTTAGATTAGAAAGTAACTCAAAAAATATAAAATTGTTCTCAAGTGAAGTAAATATTCCTCTGATTAGAATAGACAGAGAAGCCCACCATGGGTTACCACCAAATCACTTACAACTTGGAAAAAGTCTTTATACCGGTAGAAGTGGAGATGAAGCCTATGATCTCGTTGCAGAGATCTTAAAAAATAAACCAAACTATTTTAAAGATATTTTAGATAAATAAAATGGCAGAAATAACAGTTTATCTGAATGGAAAAATTGGACAAAAACATCAAGAAATAGAAATAAAAGGAATGATCTATGAATATATAGAAGCAGGAAGAGATGAAAATTTAAGACCGGGTTTCCATATATCAGCACATAGTCCAGATCATTCAAGTAGCTCAATATTTTATATGACATTTGATGATATGGAAGAATACAAAAACTTCTTGATTGATTTAAAAAAACAAATTGAAAAAAAATAATTTTTTATTTAAACATCTAAAAATCGATTTGGAAGATTAAAGAATAAATAAAAGATGAAAAAAGCCAGAATATTAAGTGTGAATAATTATGGTAAAATTCATCGTTATGTTATTGAAAAACAAAAAGATATTCATGGAATATTTTGTAATTTTTTGTCTAGTCTAAACTTTAGTGAAGAATCTATTGGGGAAGTTGATATTCCCTTTGACGATTTAGATAATGAATACATCTACCTAAATGAAAATGGCTATGAAATACAATTTTTTATAACAAAAGACTTGGTAAATTTCATACTAAAAACAAACAAAGACCAATTAGAACTAAATAAAATACTATTAAATTATTTTGAATTCCCTAAATAATAATTTTTATTATATTGCCTTTTATTTTTACATCCTTTCTGGTGGAATATCTTTCTTTTTAAACCCATAAAATCAAGACAGTATTCTATTTCTTCACTAATCTCTTTCATCTTGCTATTTAAATCATAGAATAATAAGACCCTTGTGTCTAAATCATTCATTTCCCCACAATATTTTCCAACTATTTTTCTATCATATTTTTTTGTATAAACATCAAGAATATTCAAACATTCTCCATAATTGTTTAAAACAACAATAATTTTATTGCAATCTTTTCTATTCAGATCATCACAATTTTCACACATGTTCACCTTTTGGTTAAAGAGATCTAAATTATTAGTAAAACTAATCCATTTCTGTTCTCCTTCGTACCAAGGTTCAGAATATAATAACATATTTTATTATAAAAAACCAATATTTAAATATTTTACTACTATAAAGAAATTAATGAAAAATTTAATAATTCAAGCATCAGAGATATTGGAAGATAAATTCAAGATAAAACCAGAGAGAACTGAATTATACCTTCATAAAGATATACAAAAATTCTTAAAAAAAACAAAGAATCCACAAGCAAAATCTATCTTCTTTCCAAGAGATTTGTCAGCTCATGTACCTGAAAATAGATTAGATTTAGCAATTCATGAATTTCATGGGCATGGTTTATATTGCGAACAAACACAATATGGACAAAAGATGGTTAGTGATGAACAAAATTTTGAATCAATGTCTCAAGAGGAAATACAAAAAGCATTGGAATTGCACGAATATATGAGACTAAATTTTGAAGCCCATGCTTTATGGACAGAAGATTTTCTTTTAAGAGAGATAAAAGAGGAGGAGTTATTAGAAAAAAGATTAAAAGAACTTGAAACTCTTCAATTTAATGATAATTTTAATCAAAGCATAAAAAATTATAAAGATGTTTATAATAAAGCTAAACAATTTGAAAAAGATAATGGCGTATATGAATTATGGTATACCTTTGACTTTCCAAAGCAATTTGATAACCAAATATTAATAGAAATAACAAAAGAAAAATTGAATTCAAGATTTAAAAATTTAGTATTCCTAATTTTATTTGGGTCACAGAAAAAAACAAGTGATATTGATTTATGTGCTGTTTTAGAAGATAATTGTAAAACAGACGAATATTATGAAAGTAATATCATAGATTTATCGCAGTTCAATTACTCAGAATTTTTAAGAAAATTAAGATTATTTGATATCCCAACAATAGAACCTTTAATTACAGGAAAGTTGATAATCGGGGACAAAAAAGAATTTGAAAATTTAAAAAAACAGGCATTAAATACAGTACCTGATGAAAAAGCAATAAACTATCTAAGGAATCAGGCATTTAACTGTTTTAGTAAAGCAATATGTCTATTTGAAGAGTATAAAAAATTAAAAGAAAAAGGAATATACACCAATGGGGTAACTGTTTCTTTGAATAATCTATCCTATTCTCTTGGTTATTTTATTACATCTGAGAAATATAAAAATGGAAGTTTTTTATTTACATTAAAAGAAAATAATAATCCTTTATTAGAAAGAATAAGAAAAACAATGAAAGAATCATACTATAAAAACATTGAAGATAATACTTTTTATGAATATATAAGGGATGTTAAAAATTTTTTAGAAAAAATATAATTAATTTAAAACTCTATTATCCCAACCCTAACTTCTCCAGTACCCCCACTTATAGT
>JBBSXG010000055.1:0-2297 GCA_038045885.1 Nanobdellota archaeon | reverse complement strand
GTCATCACATAAATTTTATATACTAATTAATTCAAAGACTTAAATAAACAAGAGGAAAATAAAAAAGATGAATCTAACTATACCAACCAGTATTGATGAAGCTGTAGAGAGTTATGTTGAATCAGCTGGGAAATTTCCAGAAGTGTTAAGAATAACATCATCTATAGATAATTTCAATAAAATGGTTAGAGAGGTAAAACCTCTTTTAGAACAAGTTGCTGAAAGATATCCATTACCATGGGATATCTTATCAAATAAAGAAGTTAAAGAAATACAGAAATATTCTCTAACTACTTTTTCAAATGTATATGGCTCTGTATATGATAAAAGTGGAAATTTAAAATGCAAACCTGAAGTATTTGAAAGATATCAGATTTATTCTATGATTATACAAAGTTCTTTATCAACAGAACAAAATATAACTATCGCAGAAAAACTTTTAGAAAAGGAGAAAGGGGATTAAAATGACATTTACACTACCAAAACTGCAGTATAAATATGATGCCCTAGAGCCATTTATAGATGCAAAAACAATGGAAATTCATTATACTAAACATCATCAGGCTTATATTGATAAGTTAAATGCAGCTGTTAAAGGCACTGAATATGAAAAACAAGACCTAAAAGAAACTCTAAAAGATATAGATAGTGTTCCTGAAAAGCTAAGAAATGCTATAATTAACCATGGTGGGGGCCATATAAATCATAGTTTATTCTGGGAATTATTAAATCCAAATCACAAAAAATCAGAAAAACAACCTAAAGGAAAATTATTCAAGGAAATAGAAGAAACATTTGGAAGTTTTGATGAATTTAAGAAAAAATTTTCTGAAGCAGCTTTAGGAAGATTTGGGTCTGGATGGGCATGGCTTATTATTAATGAAGATGGAGAATTAGAAGTGATAAGCACTCCAAATCAGGACTCTCCTTTAATGGATAATAGAATACCTATTTTATGTTTAGATATCTGGGAACATGCTTATTATTTAAAATATCAAAACAAGCGTGCAGATTATATAGAAGCTTTTTTCAACATAATTAATTGGGAAGTCGTAGAGCAATTATATGAAAAAGCTAAAGAAAATTAGTTTTACTTCTTAAAAGATAAGCTTAAATATACTTAATTTATGCTTTTTTATGGACAATGTAATGCAAGCATACAGGTATGTAAAAAATAGATTTGATTTAGAAAATATCCCTGAGATAGAATTACAATTATTAGCAAGTGAAGTTAATCAAATTAGAAGAAATGGTTTTTCAGAAAACCAAGACATATTATTAGCAATTAGGTTAAATTCTGTTTTAGGTGAAGAAAAATATGAATATTACTCCTTAACTTTATCAAGTTTTAATAATGAAAAAGAAAATATAAAAGAAAGTGCTCATTATAAGTATCTTAGAAGAAGAGTTTTTGGGAAAAGAAGAGAAATAAACCACAATTAATTATATAAACCATTTCTAACTAATATTAATATGAATCTAGCAGTTGTGCCAGCTCGAGGAGAAGGTATTAGTTTTGATGATGCAATAAGTTATGCTCTTAAAGTTCTTAAACCAGAATATCAAACTGTTGAAAAACTAAGAGAGTATGCTTTAAATCAAGTAAAATCACATCTAGTTGCAAGAGGTTTAATGGCAAGAAGACCAAATGAAGTAGAAATAGCATATATAGAGGGAAAGTTAGGTTATGAAAGAGGAGATATTGTTGATATTTTAGAAGGAAAAGAAGAAATACCAAAAGGACTGATAAAACCACTTGGAAAAGAATTGAAAATTATACTTGAAGATTTACTTCCCGTAAATACTGATGAAAATCAAATAGAAAGATTTGTGCAAGCTTATGAAAGTATAACTGGAAAAAGATATGATATAGGATATGAAGAAAGATTAGATAAAAGCTTATTATCTGGGGCAATTAAAGATTTTTTTGGTTATACTGAAAGAGTAAATGAAAGGATGAAATTGAGTGTAGTTATTGAAACACTTCTTGACGCTTTGTAAAATACTTCAGATTAACAGATAAATTTATATCTTTCTAAACCCTAATCTTAATATGGAAAATATAGAGAAAATAGCTCAGCAAGTAACACAGATATTTTTAGATGTTGTTGATGGAAAAGTTAATCCAACAGTTTATTTAAAAAAGATATATGAAATTAAAAGAACCTTAAAAACACCACAACAAATAATGGAATTAGAAAAGTATCTTTATTTCCAAGAAGCTGCGTAATTTCTTTATATAAGATACTATTAAGTCTTCGGCAGATTTATATATTATGACCTCTTTTATCTTATAG
>JBBSXG010000054.1:0-3056 GCA_038045885.1 Nanobdellota archaeon | reverse complement strand
GCAAAAAAAATAAAAAAAGATTTCCCAATTTTCGAAAGAAAGATTAATGGAAAAGAGTTAGTTTATTTAGACACTTCGGCTACTTCACAACATCCAGGAGTTGTCATAGATAAAGTTAAGGAATTTTATGAAAGATATAATTCTAATATACATAGAGGAATGTATACTTTGAGTGAAGAAGCAACTGATTTATACGAAAAAACTAGAGAAAAGATTGCCAAATTCATTAATGCAGACAAAGAAGAAATAATATTTACTAAAAATGCCACTGAAGCTATTAATTATGCTGTTTTTGGTTACTTTGCCAAAATATTAAAGAAAAATGATGTTTTATTATTAACAGAAATGGAGCATAACTCAAATGTTGTTCCATGGAAATTATTAAGCAAGAAAAATGGATTTAAAATTGGATATTTAAATTTAGATGATTCAAGAATTGATTTAAGAGAATTAGATGAAAGATTAAAATCTAAAAAAATTAAAGTTCTTGCAATAACACATGCTTCAAATGTTCTTGGTACAATAAATCCAATAAAAGAAATAAGTAAAATATGCAGAAAGTATGGAACTAAATTATTTGTTGATGGTGCTCAGGCTGCCCCTCATTTGAGTATAGATGTTAAGGATTTAGGTTGTGATTTTTATGCATTTTCAGGACATAAAATGCTTGGTCCTTTGGGTGTGGGAATATTATATGTTAGAAAAGAGTTTTTGAAATACCTTACTCCATTTATTTCAGGTGGAGGAACTGTATTAGAAGTTACTAAAGAAACTCTGAAGTTCAAAGAAGATCATGAAAAATTTGAGGGAGGAACTCCGAATGTTGCAGATGTTGTTGCTTTTGGCTCTGCTATAGATTATTTGAATAAACTAGGAATGAATAACATTAGAAAATATGAAGAAGAATTAACTAAATATGCTTTATCTGAGTTAAATAAAATAAAAGATATTTCTATTTACAATAATCATCTGAGTAATAGATTAGGAGTTATTGCTTTTAATCTTAAAGGAATACATGCCCATGATGTTGCTTCTGTATTGAATGAGGATGGAATTTGCGTAAGAGCTTCACATCATTGCAGTATGATCCTCCACAAAAAACTCGGCATAAATGGAAGTGTAAGAGTTTCAATTTATGTTTACAATACAAAGGAGGACATTGATAAGTTAATTAAGGGAATTTTAAAAGTTCAAAAGGTGTTTGGAAAATGAAAAAAGTACTAATACAAGATAGATTTGCAAGCCTCGAACATGTTAAAAAATTAAGAGACCTTTTAGACGATCGTATAGATCCTAAATTAGTTCAAACAGATTTTGCTTTCTGTTTAGAAGAATTTAAAGGAGATATCTTAAATTACAATTTAATCCTTTCACATCCGCATACAGATGAGCATACAGATGATGGTTGTTGTGTTCCTTTAATTAAAACTGCACATAGATCTGGCATTCAAGTTGTCTTGTTATATAAAACAAAATATCCCCCTAGTGAAGAAATTGAAGCCGTTGCACAAAATGATAATTTAGAGATTATATTTAGAGATTCTGGTAATCAATGGGAAGTTTATAGTAACGCTATTAAAAAATATTTACTACAAAAATGAATATTTATAGAGAATATATTTTAGAGCATTACAAAAACCCGAATAATCTCGGTAATTTGCCTAATCATAATTATAAATGTCATGCTAATAATATTTCTTGTGGAGATGAATTAGAGATTAAACTTAGAATTGATAATAAAAAAATAAAAGATGCTAAATTTACAGCAAAAGGATGTGCGATAAGCATAGCTTCGGCAGATATTTTACTAGATTACCTGAAAAATAAAGATGTAAATGAAATTAAAAGAATTGATGAGAAAAAATTACTTAGTTTACTGGGAACAAAATTATCTCCATCAAGATTAAACTGCGCATTATTATCATTACAGGCTTTAAAACAAATAAAATAGGAAGGTTTAAATATATATTAATTTTAATCCATATGGAGTAATTTTAAACCATGCAATTCCACAACTGTTTAGAAAAGATATTAGGAAGTAAGCTCAAGGTTGAAATATTGAGAACTATGTATAAGCTTGGAGATAAAAAATGGACTATAAGGGAATTGGCAAATTTCAGGAATAAAAACCATTCAGTTATTAATTACGCAATAAAGGATTTGCAGGATATGAATTTAATCTATTTAGAGCATCACGGAAAATCAAATTTAATTACACTGAATAGAAAATCAATATTATATGAACTTTTAGAGATATTTGATGATGAAAAAGAGCTTTTAAATGAATTGATAAATGACATTAAAGATTTACTTAGAAACAAGGTTGATTCATGCATATTATTCGGAAGCGTTGCAAGAAAGGAAGAAAGGCCAAACTCCGATGTAGATCTATTGATAATAACAAAAAACAAAGAACAAGTAAAAAATTTAATTTATGACAAGTTAAAATATTTTGGGCATAAATATGGAAATATAATCATGCCACAAATATATACTAAAAAACAATTCAATAAAAACTTGCCTTTTGTAAAAACCATTGGCAAGGATTATAAAGTTATTCTTGGAGAGGACATTCTAAAATGAGAACTAGAAAGCTAGAAAAGCATTTTTATTTGAACTATTTAAAAAAATCAGAAGATTTCTTGCATGAATGCGGAAAAGCAATAGAAAACAAAAATTGGAATTCTGCAGTAAGTTTAGCTATACATTCCGGGATTTGTGCAGCAGATGCTCTGTGCGTATTTTCCATAGGTGAAAGAAGTTCAGGAGAAGGTCATGAAGAACTATTAAAGTTAATTAAAAGCATAACTATGAAAGATTTTAATATTAAAGCAAGACAGTTATCGAATCTAATAAGCCTTAAAAATAGTGCGGAATACTCTGAAAATTTAATGCAGGAGAATGATGCTTTATCTTCAAAACAGAATGCTGAAAGATTTTTAAGCTATGTTAAAGGTGTTTTAAAAGATTAAAATGAATTTGATAATAAAAGATTTGCATGTTAGTGTAGAAGGAAAGGAAATAGTTAAGGGAATAAATCTTGAAATAAAAAAAGG
>JBBSXG010000053.1:0-17234 GCA_038045885.1 Nanobdellota archaeon | reverse complement strand
TTGACTTAAGGAATATAATCATTGGAAAAGTGCCCGAATTTGGGGATGTTTTGAATGACGTAAAAACCCGCCTGATGTTGGTTTAGCTCTATAATTTCGATTAATTGAAATCATTCTTTCTTCTATAATATATTAAAAATTTATTTTCTAAATTTTTTAATCATCTGCTCTTCAGAAATCTTCAACAATTCCTTTAAAACGCTACTTGGGATTTCGGCCTTTAAATCCTCTTTTAATTCCAATAAAAAATCATACAAATAAACTGGAAAAATATTTTCCCCTAACTTAGTCTGTTCTAGACTTTCTTTAATTATAATCTTCCAGTTTATATTAAATAGTTTTATTAGTTCTAGAGCATCTATCCTATCGCCCGCCCTCTCAGTAGCACATTTTAATAATATAATGTCTTCTGGACTTATTACCTTAAAAAATAAATTTCCAAATTCGAGCAAATCAGTTACTCTATTTTCTATGCTATTGGTTAAATAAAAACAAATAACTTTTTTATTGAATAAATCTATCCTGAACTCATCCTTTTCTAGCATTATTGGGCTATTCTTCTTTAAATGTTCTAGTCTTTTTATGTAAACTAACCTTGTTAATCTTTCTTTAAAGCCAAATTCCTTTAATATACTTACAACTTCCTTTTGATCATTTTCGTTTAAGAAAACAATATCAATGTCTTTTGTTTCTTTTTTTGCTCCATGATATATCATCGCAGAACCCCCAATAGCATAACATTCTATTTTTCTTTTCAACCTTTTTCCAACATCTAATAATAATTGATTTTGGGATTCTAAGTTTACCACCATTGTTCGTACTCCAATATATCTACTTTATTGAATGGCAAAAATACGTTCCATTTTCTTTCAATGTTTTTAAAATCTTTACTTTTAAAATTGTCAACAATAAATTTGGGCTCGTTTTTTGCTTTTAATAAGGAGTTCAATGTTCTTTTATCTATTCTTCTTACTTTCATGAAATTTCTTGTTAGTTCATATAAGGCTCCTACTTTTCTTCTAACATTATACACCTTGGCGAATTTTAATAATAAAGGCCAGTTTTTTACATGGTTAAATAAGGCCAAGCCAGCTAAGATTATTTTTGGATGTTTTGTGTCTATTGCCCTTACAATTGCTTCTTCCACCCCAATTTTTTTACCGATAACCCTATAATCCGGGCCATAAATTACTTTCATTGGAGAATATCTATTTATTATGTGATAGAAACTTTCATTGCCAACTATCGGTTTTTTTACTTTTAAGATACGGTAAAATCTCTTTTTATCTTTACCGTAAATTGTTTTAACCAAACCTTTTTTTCTCAATAAATGCATATATTTTATAGCAGTAGCTCTTTTAATCTTTAACTTTTTCTGGATCTCCTCTATCTTATTCAGGCCTTCTAATATTAAAGTTTGAGATTGATTCATATAGGTAATGTAACCTAACTAATATATAAACTTTTCTATTTTTAGACTAAAAATAACGTTTTTAAAGTTTTTAATACGAGAGAGGTAACTTTTAAATAACACTTATTATAACTAAGATTATGGATTTAGATGCATTAAGGCATTCTGCAGCACATATCTTAGCTTCTGCCATAAAGGAATTTTACCCTAAAGCTAAATTTGCTATCGGTCCGAGCATAGAAGATGGATTTTATTATGATTTTGATAATTTAAATATTACTGAAGAAGATTTAGCAAAAATAGAAAAAAGAATGAAAGAAATAGTAAATAAAAGATTAGATTTTAAAAAAGTTTTATTATCGAGAAAAAAAGCCCAAGAACTATTAAAAGATCAACCATACAAACTAGAATTATTAAAAGATATTTCTGGAGAAAAAGTACAATTTTATCAGCACGGGGATTATTATGATTTATGCAAAGGGGGACATTTAAAAAACACATCTGAAGTTAAGGCTTTTAAATTACTAAAAGTGACTAAGGCTTATTGGAGGGGAGACAGTAATAATAAACAACTAACTAGGATATATGGAACCGCTTGGAACTCGGAGGAAGATTTAAACTCTTATATTAAAAGATTAGAAGAAGCTGAAAAGAGAGATCATAGAAAATTAGGAAAAGAACTAGAATTGTTTTTCTTTAATGAGATTTCTCCAGGTGCACCATTTTGGCTGCCTAACGGAATGATTATTTTTAAAGAATTAGAAAATTATTGGAGAAAAATCCACGAGCAATATGGTTACCAGGAAATTAGTACCCCCTTAGTTGTTAAGGAAGATTTATTTAAGCAGTCAGGGCATCTTGAGCATTATAAGGATAATATGTTTAAATTAACTTTAGAAAAAGAAAGTTATTATCTAAAACCAATGAATTGTCCTGAAGCAACTATAGTTTACTCTTCTAAATTAAGAAGTTATAAAGACTTGCCAATAAGATTAAGTGAGATTGGAAGATTGCATAGGAATGAATTATCTGGTGCTCTTGGCGGAATGTTTAGGGTTAGACAGATTACAATGGATGATGCCCATATTTTTTGTACAAACGACCAAATACAAGAGGAGATAACTAAAATATTGAGTTTAGTAAACAATTTTTATTCAATATTTGGTTTTAAACCTGAATTTTATTTGGCAACAAAACCAGATAAAGCAATGGGGGATAAAAAATTATGGGATATGGCAGAAAAATATTTAGCAAATGCTCTAACTGCAAATGAAATTAAATATAACCTTAAAGAAAAAGATGGTGCATTCTATGGTCCTAAGATAGACATTCATATTAAGGATGCTTTAAACAGAGACTGGCAGCTTGCAACAATTCAATTAGATTTCCAGATGCCTGAAAAATTTGACTTAAATTATGAGGGAAAAGATGGCAAGAAGCATAGAACCGTCATGATTCATAGGGCTATCTTTGGGAGTTTCGAAAGATTCATTGGAATATTGATAGAACATTTTGCAGGGAAATTTCCATTATGGATCTCTCCAGTACAGGTTATTTTATTGAACATAAATGAAAATAATTTAAAGTTTGCGAAAGAAGTTTATGAAGAATTAAAGAAGAATAATCTTCGTGCAGAATTGGATGATAGGAACGAGAGTATTCCTAAAAAAGTAAGGGAGGCACAATTGAGAAAAGTTCCTATAATCTTAGTTGTTGGAGACAAAGAGGTAAAAAATAAAACAGTAGCTGTAAGAACATTAGACGGGAAAGTTGAATTTAATGTTAAGGTTAATGATTTTGTTGACAAGATAAACAAAAGAATTATGGAAAGGGGATAATGTTACAATTTTATAATAAACTTTTAAACAATAAAGAATTCAAATCTTGGAAAGATAAACATAAAGATGCTTATCTAAGCAGCTGCGTTTTGATGAGTGATCCTGGACAAAAAGAAATCTGGAATTTTGATTTTTATATCCCTAAAAAAAATAAGATAACCACATTTAGTGTAGATGAGAAACTTGAAATTAAAGAAGACCAAAAGATATTTGAACAAAACCATAAAAAACTTAAAGAAATCAATTTAGAAAAGATAAAATTTAACTTAAACGATGTTAACAAATTAATCGACAAAGAGTTTAAAAACATAAAGATACTAAAAAAAATAATTATCCTGCAGTATATTGAAACTTTATTATGGAATGTGAGCTTACTCGGAACGGATTTCAATTTACATAATGTTAGGATAGATGTTGAGAACGGAAAAACACTTGATAAATCTTCAACTTCTCTGCTGCAATTTAAGGCTAGCTGATTTTTATTGTTTTATTGTCTGAAAGCAAATGAACATTTTTTCCAAGTTCATAACCCATTTCTTCTGCTAGTATCTCTAAACCTTTAGTAATTGCCCTGTCTCCATGAGTTGGGATAATATTTTTTGGCTTTAACATGTTAATCATATCTCTATGATCTTCTTTAGCGGCATGACCTGAATTATGAAGCAAAATCCCCCCAAAACCCCCTATAAAATTTTCCGCATTAGGGACACTAAAATCATAAACCTTCCCATTGTAACTATCTTCTTTTATTTTTACAACAGGATCAAATGCTAAGTCTCCCTCTATAATTTTTTTAGTTACACCTTTGATATTGATTGAGTCTCTTCTCACTATTTCTTCGTCGATATGCATTGCAGATGAAGGCATTTTTCCTTTTTTTAAACAACTAATATAATATTTTAGATTTGTATTCTTCTTGGCTATAATCTCGCTATAATTTAATTCTTTTAAAGGTAGAGATTCTGGAGGGTATTTTTGGAAAGCTTTTTGATTTACAAATAATTTATCAAATCTAGAACATAAATTTCCTTTTAATTTTAATAAAGCATCTTTATTTTGAACTCTTATGACATAACTTTTTGTTTCTTTAGTTAATTTTGTATTACCTGCAATAAATCTCTTTTTTCCAATTTCGATATGATCAAATTTTGCGATAATTCCAAGTTGATTAAATAGATAAATGATATCTGAAGCCAATTTTTTTGATGCTGTTTTAACCCTTATCTTATAACCTTTTTTATCATCTGGTGTTCCGTCACCATTTAAATATGCTGCTAAGAAGTTTATTTTAAATTCCTCATTTGCTGAGAACACGAAATCTGGAATTTTTTTATTTTTTGCATTAGTATTAAACCATCCTTTGAATATTCTTCCTAATATTCTTGCTCCAAAAGTTATTTCAATAGAATTTTTTCTTGTATCTAAATTAAATTTACTTGGAAATACTTTATTAGCTGAATTCAAGAACTCTTTAATTAAATCTTTTTTTTCATGTTTTCCCATTACTAGCGAAATGTGTCTTGGTGCACTTCCCTCTGCTAAATAATAACCCAAAACTTTAGCAAAATCATTATTTAATTTAATTTGTCTTGGGCAGATTTTTGTCTTCCCATAATAAATCCAATTATCATCATAATTTATCTTATTGTACTTATCTTTAATTATATAATCTAAAACATCTATTTCTTTTAGTTCTTTTCTCCATGTAAACCTTTTTGGAATTGCCAAATAATCGCCTATCCTAACATGATCTCCTTTAACTGTTTCAACAATCCCATTTTTCAGCCTAAATAAGCTATGGCCACTAGTAACTGTAACATTTCTGCCACTTTTTGTTTCTATCGCAAATGTTTTGCCTGCATAATCATGTTTTATTAATTTTGCATCGTACCATTTTATTTTAGCATTTTTATCAAAAGCAGGAACTTTAACTTTCTCGTCTTCTTTAATGTCCTGTATTTCTTTAATTTTCATTGTTTTGTTATTATTTACTATAACTTGGGTATCTGGTAGAACAGAGACATGGATGTTAGTAAATATTCTTACGTGTTTTTGTTTCAACTTCTTCTCTAAAACTTCACGATTTTTCAAAGTCATTTCTGTAGGAATTGTCCTGCATGAGAATATGACAATATCATTGGGAAGTAATTCGAACTGTAAATCTTTATTTGCAATTCTTGATAAAACTGATTCTGGTTCACCTTGATTACCTGTACACACAATTACATAATTATTTCTTCCTTGTTTTTGAATATTCATTAATTTTTTATTAATTTCTCTTCTAAATCCTACTAATTCAACTTCTTTTCCAAAATTGATTAGATTTAATTTTTCAGCAGCAGAAACATAATTGTATAAACTTCTTCCCAGAAAAACAACTTTGCGGTCTAATGTTCTTGAAAATTCAACTATGCTCTTTAATCTCGCGATATGGCTAGAGAATGTTGTAACGATTATTGCATTGTCGTCATTTCTTACTCCAACTAAAACATCTTTTAACATTTCCTTAGCAACTTTTTCAGAAGGAGTTTTTGCCTCTAGATTGCTGTATAAAGAATCCATAATTAATAATAAGCAATTCTCTGATAATTTTTCTAATCTATCATAATTTGGCTTTTGTCCTAAAACAGGATGATTATCTAATTTAAAATCATTAGCATAAATTATATCCCCATATTTTGTATGGATAATAACCAATGCAGTTTGTATTGTTGAATGAGTTATTGAAATAAATTCTATGCTTATATTATCTGAAATCTTAAATGAAGAATTATAATCTAATTGCTTAAAACGTTTTTTTAAAGATGAATGATGCTCTTCTAGAATATTTTTTAGAACCTCTAACGTATAAGGTGTTCCAATTATAGGGCAATTGTAATGAAACCCTAGATAAGGAACAGCTCCAATATGATCTAGGTGACAATGCCCCAGAATTATAGCTTTTACTCTCTCTTTTTCTTTCTTTAATAAATCATCGTTAGGGATTGCTCCTATTTTAATCAAATCTTGCGTACTTAAATCGTGAGGATCTCCTTCTTCATAACTTAAAACTGCTGGAAGATACAATCCCATGTCTAAAATTAATATTTCATCATCTATCTTTAATGCAGTCATATTTTTTCCGACTTCGCTATAACCCCCTACTGGAATAACTTCTATCATTTTATTTTGAGTTTTTGTCCTCTCTTATACTTGTTAGTTAAACTCATTTCTGCAATATATAAAGCTTTTTTCTTTTGAGAATACGTAAATGGTTGTAATCTTTCAATATGTGTTATAATGTTATTCTTATTGACCCATAAGGCAGTTATAGGAAAGAAAACAAAGTTCATGCTTAATCTAATCTCTCTTTCTTTTTTAAACTTTAAAATTAGGATATCATCTTTTTTTAGTTTTCTATGGAATCTTAATCCTAAAGAAAGACTAAAAGGATTACTGTAAATTTTGCATTTCATCTAAATTTTATCAAGAATGTTTCATTTAAATAATTAACTAAATTAAAAAAAAAGAAGAAATTACTCTGCTGTTCCTGAGAATGATACAGAGGTTATATGTGAAGCTCCGCTTTCTAGGGTATATGTTATAGACATATTACCTTGGAACTTTTGACCAGACTGTGGGGTTACTCCTGTTGTAACTGCAGTGACTGTTGTTGCACCACTCCCGATTGTTGTTGGGGATGTTCCCGTCCCTGTAAATGAAGTTCCAGCAACATTTCCACTTATCCCTTGAATCACTGGATTTACACTATATGTTCCTACCGCACTCATTATCAATGTTAATGTTGTACCAGATATTTTAACATCTGTACATGAGATTGGAGCAGTTGCAAAACATATTGGAGCTGTTCTTGGTCCTTTGAATATGCCTAAATTAGCTAAAGCCACAATTACTATTAACAGTATAAGAATCGCCCAGCCATATGTGGTTAAGAATTCCATTGCCGCCTGAGCTTTTTTTCCATTAAATATTTTATTTTTTATTGTAATCACCTCTCGAATATTATTATCAAATATACTCTTTAACTAGTATATAAATATTACTATTCAATATTAAAAATTATACTTTTACTAGCACAAAAGTTGCAAATCTTGGTGCTGTATGAAGAGGAACCATCGGCGGATTAGTTATAGACCACTTAGGATGGAATGTATTCGTTAACATAGAATGATTTAGTTCCTGAAGGAGGATCTCTTCCCAGATTGTTGTAAGTGTCTAAAGTAGTTGAATAATAAGGATGTGTTCCTTGCGAATAAGATCCTCCAAGATATTTACATGAAGGTGCTGTACTACATGTAGACCTTAATATATTATCAACATAAATATTTACCTGTATTATTCCACTTGCATCTGATGCTGTAGATATAAATCTAACTTGTTCTGTAGTTAAAGGATTACTTGGAATATGAACATTGTTTACTGTTGGAGGAGTTATATCCCTACTTGAGTTTCAACTGTTCCTGAAAAAGTAATTTCTACATTATGTTTCAATGGAGGAACTAAATTTTCTGTATCCTGAGAAACATATTGTGCTAAAGCTACTCCAGAAAATTTCCTTCCTTCTTTTAGACTATTTCCTTGTAAAGTGCATGAAATTAAAATATTTCTATCTAAAGGGATTGCATTTGTAGGAGGATTGCAAGTATACCCTTCTGGAGTTGTTAATGTGACTGAAACAATATTTGGTTTTAGACCTGGTTTATTTGAAACATCGCTAGCACTTAATAATAAAGAAACTGTATTCGAGGTGTCTATTTTTATATCTGCACAACTAATTGGAGAAACTGAATCACATTTATTTATTACTTTAGGACTGAATAAATTTAGACTATAGATAGCACCGACAACTATAAGTATTATTAGTATTGCCCAGCCATATGTTGTCAGAAATTCTATAGCTGCCTGGCCTCTTTTTTGCATAATCTGTACCCTATTTCATTATTTAAATAATTTTCTAATAGCAAGATTTAAATAATTATAATTAAGAATAAATTTCATGCAAAGAACTTATATTAATGCTGTTCCTAAAAGTAAAGAAGTATTGCTCGAAGGATGGGTTCATGATATTAGAGAATTGCCGAAGGCCAAATTCTTATTATTAAGGGATATTACAGGAATAGTCCAATGCGTCTTGAAACAAGATAGCAAGGGATTTAATGAAAAATTAACATTAGAAAGTGTAATTAGCATCAAAGGAAAAGTTAAACAAGCTAATTTAACAAGCAGTGAATTAAGCATTAGAAATTATGAAATCGAAGTTTCTGAAATGGAGTTATTAAACAAAGCAGATAACCTTCCTATGCAAGTTTTTGAAAAAGATAAAAACATTATGACAGATATAAGCACTAGGCTAGATAACAGAAGTCTAGATTTAAGAAAAAGAAGAGTTCAGGCAATATTTAAAATTCAATCTGAGATATCTACATCTTTTAGAGAATATTTTAAAAAACACAATTTTCTGGAGATACAGACTCCAAGTGTAATCGCAAGTGCAAGCGAGGGGGGTACAGAATTATTTCCTGTGCAATATTTTGAGAAAAAAGCTTACTTAGCCCAATCTCCTCAATTATACAAACAATTGTGTGCTATCTCTTTAGAAAAAGTTTTTACTATAACTCCTGTATGGAGAGCTGAAAAACATAATACTATAAGGCATCTAAACGAATCAAGACAAATGGACATCGAGGTCGCTTTTGCAGATGACTTTCAGGTTATGAAATATTTGGAAGATGGAGTAAAACATATTGTAGAAAATGTAATTGATAATTGCAAGGATGAATTAAAAATCTTAAATCTAAAATTAAAAGTTCCTGGAGCAAAATATTTGAGTTATGATGAGACATTAAAAACTTTGGAGAAAAATAAATTGAAATTAGAATATAACGATGATTTGACTCCTGATGCTGAAAGAAAATTATGCGAAATTTATCCTAATGCAATTATTTTTGTGCACACATGGCCTTCAGAATTAAAGCCATTTTATATCTTGCCTAAAACATTAGACAAAAATGAAAAGTTAAGCAAAGGATTTGATGCCTTGTTTGGTGGTATAGAAATTTCTTCTGGCGGGCAAAGAGTTCATCTTCCTGAAATATTGATAAAACAATTAAAAGATAAAAACTTAAATCCTAAGAACTTTGAATTCTATATTAATAGTTTTAGAAATGGGTCGCCTTATCACTCTGGCTGGAGCATTGGATTAGAAAGATTCACAATGGCTTTATTAAAACTAGAGAACATAAGAGAAGCATGTTTATTTCCAAGGGATAGGGATAGGTTGACTCCTTAATTATCTATTTTGATAATGTTGGTATATTTCTGCTGCAGATAAAGCACGATTATAAACTCGAATATTATCTATATATCCATCATAATAACCTGCTCCTGAAATAACTCCATTGTATAAAGGATCAGAAATTGCTTGAGTATAAGTTCCTGTTCCAGAAGCTCGTTGTACACCATCAACATAGATATAAGCACCACCTAGATAATCCTCACGGACAAACAGTACATGGTGCCATTGGTTTAAAGTTAGGGGACTTGCTGTTCTAATATTCAGTGTGCCTCCAGATTGAACTGTCCAAAAACCTAAATTTGCATCATCGAAAATCCCGCTTCTAAAACCATTTACAAGATATTGCTCTTTGTAGAAAATTCCTCTAGATACCCCTGTAACAACAATTGGTCTGATCCAGGCTTCCAGACTAAATCTACTCCCCAATCGTAAAGAAGGATTATTATTATAATACAAGTAATCGTCAATACCATCAAATCTATAGCATTTTCCAGTAATACAATCACTAGTTTGTAAAGTAGGACCATTAGGCAGAGGACTAAAAAATCCATTATTTCCATAGTAACTATTGTCTGGAGTTGTAATCACATTTGGGATATCGCTGTCAAAATCTATGCTTAAAACTGCACTTGAATCAAAGTTATTAATGTAAGAACTTTTCTCAACTTTTCCATTCATCGTTGCAGTTATCTTATGAGGGATACTAGAGTCTTTACTTATATATGTTAAATTAAGATTTACTTTTACCTTGTCTTTCTCTTTAATTATACCAACACTATTATAGCAGACTACTTTATTTACCCCATTACGCAGACTTAAATCTCCTTGGGCATTATTATTAACTTTTAAACTTGAACATGGCAAGTTGTTTATTCTGATTTCATTTGATAATAAACTTGCAGTTCTTATGCTGTTTGTGGTAACTATTGCTTCAAATCCACCTTCTCTAAAAACAACATCTTGGCATATAAATGGAATATCAATGTTACAAGTGTTAGGAACTTTTGGATCAAAGACTCCCAACCCTATTATAGCACTAACAGCTATGATTAAAAGAAGTATTGCCCAGCCATATGTTGTCAGAAATTCTATAGCTGCCTGCCCTCTTTTTTGCATATATTCTGAAAGAAAATTTGATATATAAACATTTCTTATAAAGCTAAGTCTGCAAATAATTGGCCCAAAACTACAATTAAGATTAAAAATAATACTACGCTAACTAAGATGAAAAATGGAATGAACTTTACTGATTCTTTTGCTGTTCCATGTTTAATCTTTGAAATTATAATCGCAGAGACCGTAGATGTTATTATTAAACTTAATATCGCAAATACTTTAAAGTCTTGAGCAACTATTGGTTGTTGTCCTAAAACTAAGGGCAATGGCGTAGTTACTCCAGTTATTGACTCATAATCTATCTTGCTTGTTACTTGAGCCATTATCAAAATTATCCTGTGGGATAGCGAATATAAAGCTGGAGCTGCAAACAATGCTGCAAATATGATGAATATGGTATATGTTGCTGTTTCAGCTGAAATTTCTCTTTCTAATAATTGTGTTTCCTTAATGTTCCAGGATATCTTGTTTACTAAAGGGGCTAATTCTCCCCCAGATTTTAATCCTTCAATCAATAATATCATTGACTTGTGTAATAAATCTGAATCATAACTTTTTGCAAAATCCATTAATGCCTGTTCTAAATCAATTCCTCCCATAACTTTTCTTGCTAATAATTCTACTTCCTCTGCCAAAACACCAAAACGCTCTCTTACTGCGTACCATAAAGCTTGATCTATAGGCATTCCTGCATTCAAGTTAGCTGCAACAACCTGCAAATAATCTGCAAGAACAAATTCAATTTCTTTTTTTCTTTTAGCTTCTTTATAAATCACTAATCCGTATACAAATAATACGCATGCTATAAGTGAAATTAGGTATGATAGAAAAAAATATCCTGTTAATGCCCAGGAAAAGTTTGGTGCCAATTGAATCTGTGTTTTAAAGAATAACATAACAACAAAACTTAAAAAAAAACTTCCAATTATTATATACTGAATAATTTTATCAAGTGTTAAATTGAATTTTACTTTAACTAACTCTTCATTTACCTTCTTTTTTATTTTTGCCGAGATTAATTGCGAAATTTTTACCATTTTATATTCCTCTTCTTACACTATCGATTACACTTACAAACACTAATTGTAACATCCCGATTCCAAAACATATTCCTAGCAATGTTGCCAGTGAAAATGTTAATCCTAAAAAGCTTGACAACAATGTTAAAACCGCGATTCCTAATGAAGGAGCTATAACCGCCAATATCAAGTAAAACATAACTATTGGATTTAATTTTTTTCCGTATTCTTTTATTTTAATTAATTTCTCTCTTGAGATCTGTTCAATTACACTTTCTAAAGCTGTTGAAACATCTGCTCCTGTTTTTAATGAGTTTACTATTGTGAATAAAACCTTCCTGAAATTATCTGAAGGAGTTAACTCTGTTACCTCATTTAATGCTTGCTCTGTTGATTTTCCAAATTCAACTCTTTGAACAATGTCCCTAAAGTGTTTTCCAATAACATCAAAATTGTTTGCAATATTTCTTATAGAATCAAATAGTGGCATTCCTGAACTTAACTCTATTAATAAAAATCTCCCCGCGTATGTTATTTCTCTGTCAATTTCTTTTACTTTTTTAGCAGCTATAGCTTTTGGAGTGTTTACTAAAAATAAAAATATCCCCATATAAAAGAATATGAATGCCGGGAGCAATAAAATAAAATTTGCTTCCTTTTTTATTAATACAAATAACAAGGATAATGTCAACGCTAATGAGATTACCAAAGCTTGAAATAATTTTTTCCTTACGAAATCTTCTGCCTTTATTGCCATCTCTGCTTGCGCAAGATTATGCTTTAGATAAGGAAATCTTCTTGTAATTGTTTCGACTATCTTATTCAGGTTTATGTTCATTTTGAATTTCATTTTTTAATAAACTGAAATAATTTATTTTTATCTGTATAATATGTAGCAACAACTTTTCCTATGTCATCTACACCATCTATATTCTTTTTTACTAACCATGATAATATTGTACTTTTTTCTCTTAAATCCTGATTAATTTCTTGTGGCGTAAATCCAGTCTGTATCTGTAATTCGGGCATTAATCTTTCTGATTTATTAATTGTAAATATTTTATCCTGTCTTAAATCATATTGCATTAACACCTTTGCAGAAGAATCTTTTTTTATTTCTGATATCTGAAATACTCTTCTTATCCCTGTTCTTCTATTTCTGTACATAATAATTAGCATTGAAATTGCTGGCAAAGAACTTTTAGGGATATTAATTGGAGGATTTAATAACCTATTTAATGTTTCTTCGGTATCATTTGCGTGTAATGTCGAATAAACGCTGTGTCCTGTATGCATTGCTTCAAATAAAGTTTCTGCTTCCCTCTGCCTTCTTATTTCTCCTACAACTATTCTATCTGGACGCATTCTTAATGAATTTATTATTAAATCCAACATTGTTATCTCCCCTCTTCTTTCTACATTCGGCTCCCTTGTTACCATAGGAACCCAATGCAAATATTTTGGCAAAACTAATTCTCTGGTGTCTTCTACTGAGATAATCCTTTGATTTGGAGGGAAAAAACTGCACATCGCTCCTAAAAATACTGTATTATGAGCAATGATCCCATTATCTATAATAAAATTATGGTTATCTACTGTTAAATCATAGACAAACGCTTTATCGTTATCCAATTCTTGAATCAAAACAACTTCGTCCCAATATATATCCGAATTTATAATCAAATTTAATTTATTTAATAATTCCTTATCGCAATTATTTTCCAAAGTACAAGATAGTTTAGACAAGGTGTTAATTGTTGGATTTCTATCCCCTGATGAATACCACCTTAATAATCTAGGACTAACCTGGCTTAATCTTGAGATTTGCTTTCGGCTTAAATTACTAGAATTAAATAACTCTTTTAGGAAGTATGACATGTTCGGGACGATATCGAGATTTTTATGATTTTTACCCTTAATTCTTTCTAAATTCTGTCTTTTGTATTCTAGGTCAAAATTTATTTCTTTGAATTTTTCTGCTTCACTAGAGTAAATCATTAATCTGTAATATTCTTCATTATCTACAATCTTTTTATTTACATTTGCGATAACATCATACCTTAATAATAAATGTTTTAGTTGATTAGTTAACTCTCTGCTGGCTGAAGAAAATTCTATATGATAATCTCCAACATATGCTTCACAATCGAATAAAGCTCTTAAAAAATGTTTAATGATCTTTTTATCACCTCTAAAAATAATTTCTGGAACTTTTACTATCTTTTCTTTTTTACCTCTTGGGATGTCAAAATACTTGTTTAAAATTTCCGCTGTAACTGAAGAAAGCAAATGTATTTCAGGAGCTTTATTCTTATCTTTGTGATAAAACCCATTTACGCCAAATACTTTTGAGAAATTTTTATTTATTTTTTCTCTCAAATGCTCATCAATATTGGTAAATCTTATTGTGCTACCAGATTTATTTATATGCCCATCTCCAATAATATACCCCAGAATTTCAGCTAATTCTGCAGTTATTTCTTTAGGGAGGTAGACTCTTTTTTTATGATTTGTTTTTGCTACAGCATATTCAATCTTGCTAAATATTTTTTTATGATCTAAATTGCACTCTTTTATAATTTTATTCAGCTTGTACAATGAAATCGATTTTTTCCATCTAAACTTAGAAAGTTTTTTTATTTTTTTAACATCTTCATCATTAAAAATATCTTTAACTAAAACATAAGCTATTTTGCTCTCTTTTAAAGAAGCAGCAATGTTTATTTTATTATTGTGATCTAAACTCGGCAATCTCCTTGCACAGGCTATTCTTGTCCTAGGCTCTAACTTATCGGCCCTTATTTCCTTAATCTCTCCGTTATCTATTGTAAAAAATGGATGCTCTGGTGTTGTTTTAACCTCTTTGCCGTCTCTTGTTACAATTTTTAAAATCTTATCAGCTTTTTTCTTCCAAACATAGTTAACTTTCGATTTCACAATTTTATTATCTTTATTTATGGATAATATCTCTAGATTTTTAGGAATCCCATAATATCCGCCTGAAGCTTTGAAGTTAGCATTTTCTAATTCGTCTTCAACAACATCTTTTATTTGCTTAAGTTCTCCAGTACCTAGCAAGATTTTAGTTTCTCCTGTTAAGCATTTTCCTGTTGCAGTCCCCCCAGCAACCAAAGCGCTTAATTCGTATTCCATTCCTGCCCAAATTAACGAGGCTGCAGGCAGAGAAATTGTTTTTTCCTGCAGCATATTTGTTATTGTTATTGGTTTTGCATTAAACTTTCTTAAGGTTAATGTATTTCCCTTAGTTGAAATAGGACTTAAAGTTGCATTAATTCTCTCTCCGGTTTCTAAATGCGCATCTAATAAGGGGGTAAGTACTGTGATATTTCTTCCAACTTTTCTTCCTATTAAAGCAGCATAATGTTTAATCTGATCTTCATTTTCTAAACTTACATTTGTTTTCAGCCATCCATGTTTATGATGATAAACCCATAATGGCTCTGAAGAATTATTTACAACGATTTCTTCCAAATTTTTATCATCTAACAATAATTCTATTTTACCAAGCCCAAGGCTCTTTTGCATTAAGTAAGTAATTAAGAAATCTTTTGTTTTTTCTCCTAAATCAGGCAAATATCTGGAGAGCAAATAATTTACATTCTCCTTGAATTTTCCCTTGACATAAGAACTTCTTTTGGTATCAAGGATGTCATCAATTTTAATTCCCGCCTTTAATATCAACTCATCTCTTATCTTATTAAGCAATATTTCTGTATTCTCGCTAATTGCTACTATGGAAACTTTGTAGAGCATGACAAAATCATTTTTGTTTTGTTCTATAGTTATTGTTACTGGAATATTTCCAGAGTAGTAATTATACTTATCCGTAACTACCATTATTCACCTCTTTTTTTAATTAAGCTTATTATAATTCTTTTCAAACAAAGATCTTTTATCTTCTATATCTTCTATTTTTTTCTCGATGGACTTTATTATGTCTGGAGTTATTAGTTTTATCTTATCTATTGTAACTAATAAAACTTTGGTCTTATATTCTAAAGTGAACTTTTGAGCATAAACAACATCGTTATTTATAACCTTGGGCTTGTTTTTTAATAATTTTTTAACGTCGTCTATATTATTTATTTCATACTCATGTGCAATTTTATATCTTTTTAATTTACTTAGAATTAAATCTAATTTTCTTGCGGCTAGATCTAATCTTCTTTTCAAGCTCTCTTCCTCATTACTATCTTCTACTTTTTCTTTTAATTCTAGATAAGGGGTCGTGAATTTGTATGTTATCTTTATTATTCCCTCTTCTTCCAAAAAATTAGACCACTCGTTTATTATATTCTCAGGCAAACCAAGTTCTTGAGAAGCTTGTTCTAGTGTGAGTTTTTTCTTTTCCTTTATCAGCTCTACTAGAGAATCGATAGCCGTAGCAATATTCAAAACCATAGTCTATTTTCGTTAATGAATGTATATAAAAGTTTTCTTTTTATAATCAAAAACTTTATATAGAAAACAACATATTAAGATTAATAAAAAAGAGGCAAAAATGCAAAAAGAATTAATTTTACTTTTAGTTTTTATTTCATTAGTTTTAGTTTTTGGCTTTAATGTTAATGCAGAGGTATGTCGAGTTAGACCAAGTTGCGATTCTAGTACCGAGACCGCAGTTTTTTCTTTATATCAGGCAACAGATTCTCATCTAAGAATGGATTTTGGGGGGAATTATAAAGTATGCTGTCCTAGTTCCTTGAATATTGTTGGAAAATTTGACCGATGTGGAATAACTATTCAAAACGAACCTATAATCTTAAAGACTTTTTCAAACACTGACTCGCATGTTTCTGCACCCGAGTTTGCAACCGGACAATTTACAAAAAATGTATGCTTGGGATTTAATGCTAATGTTGGCTCTGGAGGATTGACTTGCAGAACACAGACTACTAACTGCGCACCAAGTGAACTTGGAGTTATTAGTATATATCAAGGAGAAGATTCGCATGTTGGAGATTATAACACTTACTCGAACAAAGTATGTTGCACTATAAACACTTGTCCTACTGGATTTATTTGGGATGGAAATGCATGTATCCCTGCGTTTGAAGTATGTCTAATTCAAAATTCTGGTGGGGGAATACAACCTGGTCCTGATTGTCAAGCAATATGGATGACGCCTGTAAATCAAAATGATAACTATTGGGATGATGCTTTAACACCCTCAACACGAGATTGTTTCACTATAAATAATGATGCTGCTTGTTGTTATGCTACAGAATTCCAAGGAAATACATATGGAGAGTATAAGAATGTTCTTGTAAAAAAAGTACATTAACTCAAATATAGAAAAACAGAAAAAAAATAATCTTAACTGAAACTAATCCTTTATTTTAGATAAGTTAGAATAGTCGGAGAGAGCTCTTGATACTTTAATTGTGTTGATTACTTTTTCTAGAATCGGATAGGATACTATTGGGAAATTTTCTTCAACCTTTCCAACTAATGCATGAGCATCTAATTCATGTGCAACAGCTTCTCTTACTCTTTGTGCTGTTGTAGCTGTTCTATCTAAATAGATAGTCGCA
>JBBSXG010000052.1:0-21994 GCA_038045885.1 Nanobdellota archaeon | reverse complement strand
TATTATTAGATTGTGGGGTAGATGTTTCTGCTCAAAATGAAGAAGACGCTTATCCAATGTTAGATGCTCCAGAATTCGACATCGGAAAATTAGATGCTGTTATTGCTACCCATGCACATACCGATCATGTTGCATTTATCCCCTTCTTGTATAAAATGGGTTATAAAGGACCAGTTTATTTCACACAGCCTGGAAGAGATATCGCTTCATTAATGGCATTAGATTATATTTCAGTAGCACAAAAGCAAGGAAGAAAAGCAATATTTGGAAGCGTTGATATTAAAGAAATGGTTAAGCACAGCATTGCCTTAGAATATGGTGAAGTCTCGGATGTTACTCCTGATATAAGAGTTACTTTTTATGATGCAGGACATGAATTAGGAAGTGCAATGATTCATTTGAATATTGGAAATGGATTGCACAATTTATTATATACCGGAGATTTCTTGTATGAAACAAGTAATTTATTAAGTTCAGCTGAAACAAGATTTCCAAGACTAGAAACCTTAATCATGGAAGCAACTTATGGGGGACAGCAAGATAATTATCCTAATAGAAGAGAAGCAGAAGAAATATTATACAAAACAATTAAGGATACAATGGCTCGTGGTGGAAAAGTTTTAATGCCTGTACTTGGAACAGGAAGGGCTCAGGAATTAATGGTTATTATTGAAAAAGGTGTTAGAAATGGGGTTTTAGATAAAATCTCAGTTTATATTCAGGGAATAGTTTGGGATATTACTGCAATACATACAGCATATCCCGATTTCTTTAATGCTAATGTAAGAAAATTAATTTTCCATAAAGATCAAAATCCATTCTTAAATGAAATATTCAAGCAAGTAGGATCAAGAAAAGAAATGGATCAAGTTTTAGATGGAGGTCCGTGTGTTATTTTAGCTACTAGCGGGATGATGGTTGGCGGGGCTTCTGTAGAATATTTCAAGGAATTAGCAGATAATCCAAAAAACAGCATTGTGTTTAGTTCTTATCTCGGTCCGGGAAGTTTAGGAAGAAAAATTTCTGAGGGAGAAAAAGAGTTTAATATCGAAGGGAAAGAAGTAAAAATGAGAATGGAAATTGCTGCTATAAGAGGATTTTCAGGGCATTCTCCTAGGGATAAGATAATAAGTTTCGTAAGAAATTTAGAACCTAAACCAAAAAAAATAATATTATTGCATGGAGAAAATTCTAAATGTTTAGATCTTGCTAGTACTTTGCACAAGACTTTTAGGGTAGAAACAAACGCCCCAAAGAATTTAGAAAGTATTAGAATAAGATAAACAGCTTAACAATTAATAATCCTAAGAAACATCCTAAAGTTAATACAGGCATTGCAGGATAATATTTTCCTTTCTTGCTATATAAAAATAATCCCAATAAAGCTAATGTTGTTACAATAGAAACTATAGCAGCACTTAAGAAATTAAATTCTTTTAGTATAACACCTGAGAAAAATAAAGTAAATCCTATATCCCCCCCTCCTAAAATAGCTAAACTAGTCTTAAATTTGCCTTTTTCTTTAATTTTGTAAGGAAGATTAACTCCCGCAAATACTTTCGAGTTAGTTTGAAATTTAGCCATCTTAATCATATGCTTACTTTTGTATACAGAATAATAATCGTAAGCTGAAATCAAGACTAATAATATACTTATTGATAATAAATTTAATATTGGAACAAATATTGCACTTAATCCTCCATAAATAAATAATTCAGTTAAATTGTTGATTATTGTATTCGGTTTTAAGACTTTTGCTAATGCAACTACTACTCCAAATATTATGGCATAAACTTCTGGAATAAAAGCGTTTAATGCTATGGTCAATGTCAATGCTATTGAAATAAAAAACCAGAATTTCCATAATCTCATTGCATTAAACTTGATTAATATTAAAGCTAAAATAGTCGAAAATACTATAATAAAAAGTATTGTTATCCAAGAAGTTTTTTCCTCCACTTCAGGACGCTCAATTCTTAACGGCAAATTCTTTTGGATTATTTCTCCAGTTGCAGTCTTCTCCGGAAGATATTCCTTTATTATAACTAATCCAATTAAATGCGCACTTATAAAAATTAAAAGAAGTAATAATGTAATATTAAGCTTATGTTTCATGATATTTTCCCTATACGAGGATATATAAAAGTTGCTTTAAATCATTCCCACTTTAAAGTAAACAATTAGGTTTATATATAAATTCACAAGAAAACTTAATCAATGGGAAAGGAACAACCGTTTATACAACTAGAAAATGTTTCTAAATGGTATGGAAAGGCCGTAATACTAGATAAGCTAAGTTTTAATGTTCCATATGGAGAGATATTTGGAATCATTGGAAAATCTGGATGTGGAAAAAGTACAACATTGAGTATTATTATTGGATTTCTAAAACCAAGCTAGGGAAGAATATACTTCCAGTCACATGATATTTATAATAATATTCGCGAAGTTCAGGAACAATTTGGTTTCGCTGCTCAGGAAGTTAGTTTTTATCCAAGATTAACAGTAAAAGAAAATCTAGAATACTTTGGGAGGTTGTACAATTTAACGCATAAACAACTAAAAGAAAGAATTCCTCAAATATTACAATTAGTAAATCTAGAAGGAACTGAACATTTACAAGGATGGAAATTAAGTGCAGGAATGCAGAAAAGGTTAGACATTGCTTGTGCTATGATACACGAGCCAAAAGTTCTTTTACTAGACGAACCAACTGAAGATCTTGACCCTACATTAAGATTAGAATTATTAGATTTAATCAAAAAAATTAACCACGAAAAAAATGTTACTGTAATCTTAACTTCTCACTTGTTAAATGAAGTTGAGTATGTTTGTGATAGAGTTGCAATATTAAATGATCATAAGATTGTTGCAATGGGAAAAATAAACGAATTAAAAGAAAATTATAGCAAAGATAGTGAAATAGGCATTGAATTAGAAGACAGAAATAATCAGGAATTTATTAAACTTGCAAAAAAGATTCCAAACGTAAAAAAAATAGTTGAAAGGCAGGGCAAAGTGTATATTTATACTAGTAAAGGTACTGAAATATTAAAGAGCATGCTTGCTGCTTCTTTGCAACAGAAAAAGAAATTCAATGTTACAAGTATAACCTTAAGCAAGCCAAGTCTAGAAGAAGTTTTTCAGAGTCTTACAGGAAAATCAACCAAAGAAGAAATTGTTGAAGAAATAAAAGAAGAAAAAAAGGAAATTAAGAAGGAAGAGAAAAAAGGAGTTAAGAAAACTAAAGCTGATAATGAAGCTGAAAGAGAATTGAGCAAGATGGCTATGCAGGAAAAAATTGACGACTCAAAATACAAGAAAAAGAAGGATAAAGCAAGATGAAGATAGCAGAAATAATTAAAAAGAATTTTAGATTATTATTAAGATCTAAGACTTCTGCCTTAATTGTCTTAGTTGGTCCTTTAATCCTAATGCTATTGATTGGATTCGCTTTTAATACGACATCTATCTTTGATATTAAAGTCGGAACTTATTCAAGCGCTTATTCAGAATTATCAGACTCAATAGTTGTTAAATTACAGGATGATCAGTTCAGGGTAATTAAGGTTGATAGTGAAGAAAGATGTATTGATATGATTAAATCAGGAGATATTCATGTTTGTACAATATTTCCTCCAAATCTAAACTTGCAAACATCTGATAAAATTGTTTTTCATGTTGATCAGTCAAGATTAAATTTTGTTTATATTATCTTGGATAGAATATCAAGCAAAATAGCAACTAAATCTACAGAATTAAGCACAGCATTAACAAATAGATTGTTGACAAGTATAAATAATGCAAATACAAAACTTGATGCAAATAAAAAAATATCTACAGATCTAGAGTCTGTAAATAGTGATTTATCTAAGTTAGATTATACTTATACCGGTATAAATTTTACAGCTTTAAGAGCAGAGGCTAAAAGAATAGCAAATTTAAGTTCAACCTCTGATTCAAAAATACTATCATTAATATCAAGTATAGAAACAAGTTACAATAGCATCTCGGGTAAGTTAGACGCAGTCTCAACTGCAGTAAGTAATGCAAAAACTAAATTAACTGGAGATATAAAAACAGCGAAAGAAATCGAAGCTAATGTTAAAGATATAAAAGATGATATTAGTTCTATTGAAGTCAAAGATGTTTCAAGAATTGTAAGCCCGATATCAACCGAGATAAGACCTATATCAGCAGAATCAACTAATTTAAGTTATACATTTCCAACTTTAGTATTATTAGTTGTTCTATTTGCAGGATTATTCATTGGAAGTACTTCTGTAATGGAGGAAAAGACATCAAAGGCTTATTTCCGTAACTTTATTACTCCGACAAAGGGTATCTTATTTGTTTTAGGACAGTATATCTCAAACGTTATAATAATTTTAATCCAGTTATTAATAATATTTACAGTAATGTTGATAATATCAAAAGCAGATGTAAGTCCTATAATATTATTAACATTATTATTAATCTCGTTTTTAACAGGAAGTGTCTTTGTTTTACTTGGAATGATTATAGGATATTCATTTAAATCAGGAGAAACAGCAAATATAGGGGCAATTTCAGTCGGAGCATTATTATTATTCTTTTCAAACACAATTTTACCAATAGAAACACTTCCAGGAGCAATAAGAGAAGTAGTCCAATTTAATCCTTTTATTTTAGGAGAGACAGCGTTAAAGAAAATAATATTGTTTAATGAAGGATTTTCAAGCATATTGAATTCTATTTACTTTTTAATAGGATTTTTAATCATATTATTTTTGGCAGCATACTTCACTAGAGAGCTAACAAAACGTCAAGTCAGTTAATTTTATATACCAAAAAACATCACTATTTTTATGTCTTTGAATGCAATTGAGGTCATAGCTTTAATATTCGTTCTTGTAGGGTTATGTAAAATATTTTTTCTTTTAGTGAATAAAAGAAGATGGTATGAAAAGGTTGCAAAGCCGATTTATACAAACACAACAACAAGTACTTTAATATTTATAGTGCTCGCTTTAGTAATGTTCTATTATTTAATTCAATACTTCAACCTTACAGAGATTTTTGCCATAATGGCCTTTACAAGTGTTTTGATGGCAATAGGGTTTTTAATATACGGAAAGCATATTGTCGAATTGATTGAGAAAGTATTAAATAAAAAATTCACTTTCTGGAGAGTATTTTATGCTATTATATTCTTAGTTTTATTAGTCCTTGCTCTCTATGAAATATTGTTTACCTAATAACATTAGAAAAATATATAAATATTAAAAATAGGTAAGTAATATGGTAAATGTGTCTCTAAAAAATGTGTATGATGAGGTTAAGCTGTTAAAGAAGGATATAGCTTTAATCAAATATATCCTCTCTGAAGAAGGTCAATTAACAGAAGAAACTAAAAGAAGACTAGAAATAGCACGTAAAACGCCAGATTCTAAATATCTAGAATTGTGATTGAAATGTGGAAAGTCTTATTGTCTCTAGATGTTCAAAATTTCTTAGAAAAGCAGGATAAAAATATCTCAACAAGATTAAAAAAGGGTTTAGAGAAACTCAAAACAGATAACCCTTTTCATTATTTAGAACATTTTGAGGGGCAAGATTATTACAAATATAGGATCGGAGATTATCGTGTTTTAATCGATGTTGATTTTCAAGATAAAATATTAAGAGTGCGTGTTTTAGATCATAGAAGTGTTATATATAAAAGAAAGCATTGAATTCTTTAATAATAATATTTATATACTAAATTCAGTCTAAATTTATATGGAAAAATTTACAGTTAACCCCTATGAAGTCAAAGGGGAGATTGATTATGATAAATTAATAAAAGAGTTTGGTGTTAATAAAATTTCTGAAGAAGAGTTAAAGAGAATTCAAAAATATACTAAGGAATTGCATCCTTATCTTAGAAGAAAGATATTTTTTGCTCAAAGAGACTTGAAATGGTGCTTAGATGAGTATGACAAGAAAAATAAATTCTTTTTGTATACTGGATGTGGTCCATCTGGTCCAATACATCTAGGGCATTTATCAGTTTGGATGTTTACAAAATGGCTCCAGGAAAAATTCAATACAGAATTATGGTTCCAGTTTACAGACGATGAAAAGTTTTTGTTTAAGAATAAAAGCTATGATGAAATACAAAAATGGACTCATGAAAATATGTTAGATGTTATAGCTCTTGGCTTTAATCCTAAGAATACTCACTTTTTAATTGACACAAAGCATGCAAATTTGTTGTATCCAGAAGCTATTAAAGTTGCTAAGAAGATAAATTTCTCAACAATTAAATCAGCATTTGGTTTTACAGACATGAATAACATCGGAAGTATTTTCTATACAGCAATGCAGACTGTTCCTGTGTTTCTCCCAAACATAATAAATAAAGAAAATCGTCCTTGTTTAATTCCTTTAGCTATTGATCAGGATGTTCATTTTAGGATTTCTAGAGATGTTGTTGAAAAATTAGGGTATCACAAGCCAGCTATAATGCATTCTAAATTCATGCCTCCTTTAACAGGGATGCAAGGAAAGATGTCAAGTTCAGAAGATAATGTTGCTTTATTGACAACAAATTCTGAAAAAGAAATAGAAACCAAGATTAAAAAATATGCATTTTCAGGCGGCAGAGATACTATAGAAGAGCATAGGAAAAAAGGCGGAAATCCTAATATTGATGTTAGTTATCAGTGGCTTACTTATTTTGAGGATAATGATGCTAAATTAAGGAAGATTCATGATGACTATAAATCAGGAAAAATGTTAACTTCTGAACTAAAACAGGTATTAATAGAAAAATTAACTAAATTCTTAAAGCAACACCAGGAAAAAAGGGAAAAAGCAAGGAAATTAGTTGACAAGTTTATATACTAATAATGTAACCACTTTTTAGTGCGTATAAAACGAAAGCTTTATAAATCCTACTTCTCGTGTATAATATAACTAATTAAAATGAAATCAACACAAACTTACAAAATAACAAGAAGAAGAACGGGAAGAACGGAAATTAATGTTCCGCATAGAGATTCTAATATCAATTTTGTTTATCAAAAATTTGGTCCAAATACTTATGCTAACGTTAAAGAAGCAATTGAAAAAGATGGTTTGTCAGCACCAACAATGACGGAAAGTGCTTCTCTATTGTATGAAGCATTTGTTAAAGATAATGAAGGAAAAGAACCTGAGTTTAATGATGTTAAAGGGACTATGAAAAATAGATGGTTATGGGGTTTTACAGGAACTTTATATGTTCCAGGTAAAGGAGCTTACATACATGATAATCCTCAAGTAATAAATGGAATGCCTTATATGGAAGAATCTGAGTTAGTAAAGAAATTAGAACAAAATGATTCAAGTGTTAGATTTGTTTCTTTTGGTTTTAAAACAGGAGAAATGAGTTCTTTAGAGTTAAGCAAAAACCTTTATATTATTAATTTAGCAGGAGAAGAAGGTGCTGAAAAGTTAGCAGAAGTTTCTGATAAGCATAAGAACAAAAAACCTTATTTATGGAGCTTTGAATCTGTTAAAAAACCTTTAACAAGAGTTTCCGCTTTGTACTCTGGGTTCTTCGGTCGTAGGTTGTGTGTCGTTGGCTTCAGCCGTGGTGGTGACAGGTATGGTTATGCTTTTGGGGTCGTTGCCAAAAATTTTTCCAGTGGAAATAAAAGTTTAGAACAAGAGATAGGAGAACAATAAAATGATAGTAAAAGAAGATTTCCTTAAGAAATTAAGAAGCTCATTTGATTTAAATGAGTATGAAGTAAAGATATGGACAGCATTATTAAGCAGAGGAATATCAAGTGCGGGTGAACTTTCTGAAATAAGCAATGTTCCTAGATCAAGAAGTTACGATGTTCTTGAAACTCTTGAAAAAAAAGGTTTTGTGATGATGAAATTAGGAAAGCCGATAAAATATATGGCTGTTAAACCAGAGGAAGTTGTTAAAAGAGTTAAAACTGGGATAGTAAGGGATGCTGAAGAGCATGCAAAAATGCTGGAAGATATAAGGGGAACTGATTTATATAAAGAATTACAATTATTGCATGATCAAGGTATAAAAAAAATTGACCCAACCACACTAAGTGGTGCGATTAGGGGAAGAAACAGGATACATGATCAAATGGAAAGCATGATAAGAAATGCTAAAAAAAGTGTAGTTTTAATGACAACTTCAAAGGGAATTTTTCAAAAATATGACATGCTTAAAAATGTATTAAAGAAATTAAAAAACGTTGATGTTAAAATTGTAACACAAGAAACTAAAGAAAATAAAGAATTAATTGAAGACTTAAAGAAATATGCTAATATTAAAGCAGTTTCTCAGGTTAATTCAAGGTTCTGTATTGTCGACGGAAAAGAATTATTGTTTATGATGTTAGATGATGAGAAAGTGCACGAAAGTTATGATTTAGGAATATGGGTGGACACGGATTACTTCGCATCAGCTTTACAGCAAATGTTTAGTCTTTCTTGGAATGCGATAAAATGATGAGTGAAGATTCTTTAGGTTTGGAAGAGAGTTTAAAATGAAAATAAATCAATCAGAAATAGAGTACCATGATTATTTTGAGAGTTTAGTAATGGATGGAAGTTATCCTACTTTAATAATAATTCCTTTTATAGACTTAAAGGAAAATGATCTTCAAACAGTTTTAGATTCTTTAGAGTGGAACACCTACGGTTTATTTGGAAATAAAGAAAAAATGATAGCAAAAAATAGAGAAGACGTGGAATATAGATTTATTTCAATGTTATATAAAGAGGGTAAACGTGGCAATAAAACTATACTTGATTTGGATAAAAATGGCAATGGAACAATATTCATCCGTGGTAAAAAAGCGGAAAATTTAGAAGAATCTGTTTTAAAATTAGTTAAAGCACTCAATGAAGAAAGTGAATTATCTGAAAGATTAGTACAGGAATGCTAAAATAAGCGTGGTAGTTAACTACCTATTTTCTTGTAATTGTGGTAACTAATATAGTGGTAAGTAACCAAAAACTTTATAAATAAGTGGTAATTAATCTATTTATGGTTTATCTAAAAAAGGTGAACATTAAAGGTCATGAATACTGGTATTTATTTCATACAGTAAGAAGCGACGACAAATTTCTAAAAAAAAGCAAGTACTTAGGAAAGAATCTTCCGAAAGACATTGAAAAAATAAAATTAGAATTCTTAAACGAAATAACAAATACAAAAAAAACTAGAGAAGAAAAGATAATTGAAAGTCTAACTTCCTTAGAAAGAAAAATATTTCCTATATTGAAGCAAGAAAACGAGTTAAATCGTATTTCTAATGTATTAAAATTACAACCAATAGAAGTCTTAAGAACTTTAGGATGGCTAGAAAATAAAAATTTGATAACTACATCAAAAGAAGAGAATGAATTAATTGAAATTGATAAAAATGGAGAAACATATTTAAGAAAAGGACTGCCTGAAAAACAATTTCTTAATTTGCTTCCTAGCAACTTAGAGAATTTAAAAAAATACTTGTCGCAAGATGAAATAAATATATCTATTGGAAAATTAAAGAAACAAAATGCGATTAATTTTGGAAAAGAGATTACAATAACTGAAAAAGGTAAAAAGATATTAAAAGAAAAGAGTAAAGAAGAATTATTTCTTAGAAAGCTTCCATTAAATATCAATAAATTAAGTAATGAGGATAAAATAATTTATGAAGAATTAAAGAAAAGAAGAGATTTAATAAAAGATGATATAAAAAAGACAATTAAGGTTAATCTAACTCAGTTAGGGGAACAATTAGTAAATCATAAATTAAAAAATAACTTGGTAGAAAGTTTAACTCCTGAAATCTTTAAGAATGAGAAGTGGAAAACTAAAACATTTAGAAGATATGATTTACAAGCACAGCTTCCTAAAATTTATCAGGGAAGAAAACATTTTGTAACAGAAGCGATAGAAAAAGGTAAGAAAATATGGCTTGAAATGGGTTTTAAGGAGATGACTGGAAATAAAACTGTAACTTCATTCTGGAATTTTGATGCCTTATTCACCGCACAAGATCATCCTGTAAGAGAACTACAGGACACTTTCTTCATGAAAGACGTTAAAGGAAGACTTCCAAGTAAAGAGTTAGTTGAAAGAGTAAAAAAAGCTCATGAAAATGGAGTGGATAATAGCTTAGGATGGAGATATAAATGGAATGAGGAAACAGCAAAAAAAGTCCTGATAAGAACACATACAACATGTCTGTCATCTCAAACTCTTGCTAAACTAAAAAAAGAGAACATTCCTGCAAAGTTCTTCTCAATAGGAAAATGCTTTAGAAATGAAACAGTTGACTGGAAGCACGGATTCGAGTTTAATCAAACAGAAGGAATTGTTGTTGATCCTAATGCAAATTTAAGGAATTTAATCGGATATTTAAAAGAATTTGCAAAGAAAATGGGCTATGATAAGATAAAGGTCCAGCCTTCATATTTTCCATATACAGAGCCTAGTGTCGAAGGTTATGTCTGGAATGAGCAGAAAAAACAGTGGATGGAAGTTCTTGCAGCAGGAATCTTTAGACCAGAAGTAACTATTCCGTTATTAGGGACAAATATTCCTGTATTAGCATGGGGTCCTGGTTTTGACAGATTAATGATGGCAGCTTATGAAATCTTAGATTTAAGAGAAGTATATGCCAATGATCTAAAGAAATTAAGAACAAGGAAGAACTGGATATAAGATGACAATAATAAGCATTCCAAGAAAAGAACTTGAAAAGCTGGCTAAGTATAGTGATGAATTAGTTGAGAAAATAAATCTTTTTGGCACTCCGGTAGAATCTTTTAATGAGAATAATATTGAAGTTGAAGTTCTTCCCAATCGTCCTGATATGTTTTCTAGCCAGGGATTTTTAAGAAGTTTTAAAAATTATCTTGGAATAAAGAAAGGATTAACTAATTATGAAATAAAAAAGCCAGAGCATAATTACAAAGTCAAGATAAGCAATGAGCTAAAAAACATTCGTCCTTTTACATCTTGTGCAATTGTTAAAGACTTAAAATTAGATGATGAAAGAATAAAGCAAATAATCGACTTACAGGAAAAATTACATTCTACTCTAGGGAGAAACAGGAGGAAGATGGCCATAGGAATTTATCCTCTTGAAAAAATAATATTACCAATAACATTCGAAGCTAGAAATCCTAAAGACATTAATTTTATTCCATTAGATGAGAATAAGCCGATGAATGGATTAGAGATAATTGAGAAAAATCCTACTGGGAGAGAATATGCTCATTTGCTCAAAGGATTAGAAAAATTTCCTGTATTTGTTGATGCTAATAACAAAATATTGTCTATGCCTCCAATAATTAATAGTAATGAAACTGGAAAAGTAGTTGGAGAGACAAAAGATGTTTTTGTTGAATGTTCTGGATTTGATTTTAACTTATTAAAGAAAACATTGAACATTATCATAACAACATTAGCCGACATGAATGGGAAAGTTTATCAAATGGAATTGGATTATGGAAAAAAAGAATTAACTCCTAACTTAACACCTCAAGAAATTAATATTTCTATAAAGAATGTCAATAAATTAATAGGATTAAATCTTAATGAAAAAGAAATTGAAGAATTATTGCTAAAGATGGGTTATAATTACAAGAATAACAAGGCGTTTGCTCCTGCATGGCGTACAGATATTTTGCATGAAGTCGATGTTATTGAAGACATTGCAATAGCATACGGTTATGATAAATTAATTCCTGAAATTCCTGAAGTTTCAACTATTGGAGAAGAAAGCAGAGAAGAAAAAATTAAGTCTAAGATAATTGAGAGTTTAATTGGATTGGGTTTAATTGAAGTTTTATCTTATCACTTAATTAAAGAAGATGAAACCAAAATGTTAAAACTATATGAAGATGTTATTGAATTACTAGATTCAAAAACAGATTATAAATTATTAAGGCCAAATTTATTAATTCCTGGATTAAGAATATTATTCGAGAATAAACATAATGAATATCCCCAGAATATATTTGAAATAGGAACAATATTCAAGAAAGGTGATTCTGAAACTGGAGTAATTGAACAAACCAGTTTATCTGTAATTTTATGCGATGCTAAGATAAATTTCACGCAGATTATGCAAATCCTAGACTCATTATTAACATCATTAGGGATAGGTTATAGTATAAAAGAAGATGAAGATGATAATTTTATCCCAGGTAGGTTTGGAAAAATTTTAGTCAATGATAAGGAGATAGCAAAAATAGGAGAGATACATCCTAAAATATTAAAAAACTTCAATTTAGAGCTTCCCGTATCATTTTTAGAATTAAATCTTGATGAAATATTTAAAGTATTATAAGAAAAATAAATACCATTGTAATACATCATTCGCAAAATAGGATAAGTTTTAATGATATAAAAAATCTGCATATCAACGAGTATAATTGGGACGATATTGGTTATCACTTTGTTATAGACGAAAAGGGAAATGTATTAAATGGAAGGAATATTAAAAAAATTGGTGCACATGTTTATGGTTATAACAAGGATTCTATAGGAATCTGTTTGATTGGAAATTTTGACTTGACTTTTCCAAATAATTTGCAGTTAAGTTCTTTGTTTAAATTAATTAATGAACTAAAGATTAAGTATAATATCAAGGAGATAAAAGGGCATAATGAATTTCCAAACGTTGAGAAAACATGCCCTGGAAAGAATTTTAATCTAAATTCGATAAGAAATTTATCCTAAATAATTTAGACTGTCTTTACCCTCTTCGATCTCCTGCAATATCAATGTTTTTCCTTCTTTTACTAGATTGCAAGCGTCTAAAAAATCTTTCTGCGTAATTTTATCCTTTTTAGTTGAAATGGCTATTCTTGCTGCATTTATTATGACATTCTTTATATGTCCTCCAGAAAATTCATATTTGCCAGCTATCTCATTAAAGTTAATATCTTTTGCCAGGGGCATGTTCTTGCTTAATAATTCAAAGATATCTTCACGTTCTTTTGAATCTGGAACTTTAAACAAAATGTGTAAATTAATTCTTCTTTCAAACGCTTTGTCAAAGTTTGTTGAAAGATTTGTGGCAAATATCACTATACCATTAAACTTTTCTAATTCTTTTAATAATATATTTCTAGTTAAGTTAGTCTCTGCATCGCTTGAATTAAATATTTGTGTCCTTGAAGAAGCTATCGCGTCTGCTTCGTCAAAAAACAATATCGCGTCATCTTTTTTGGCAAGTTCAAACACCTTAACAATGTTTTTTCCTGTTTCTCCAATATAGCTGTCAACTAAAGTAGAATATCTTACAATATATAACCTCTTTTTTAATTCATGTGCTATGGCCTCTGCTGTCAATGTCTTTCCTGTTCCCGGAGGTCCTGAAAAGTTTAATGAGATAGCATTGCTCTCTTGTAAGTTCTTTAATCCAAACTTAGTTAGTAATAAATGATGATTATTAACTTGATAAACAGCCATATCTATTTGTTTTTTAAGATCATTTGAGAATATGACATCCTTAAAAGATTTCTTTGGAACAACTTTTTCAACTAACCTGTCATAATAAGTGTCAAGATATTTTTGCAAGGGCTCTTCTTCAACAACAAATTCGTAATTATACTTGTATCCCAATTCCTGTAGTTCAGTCAATAAATTAGAATATTTCTTTCTAAATGTTTTTTTAAGCGCGTTAATCTCTTTTTTTAAAGAATTAATCTCTTTTTTCAAATCCTTAGTCATAGTTATTGTAATATATCAAAATTTATAAATGTTGCTAAAATTTAAATAAAACTTTCTCGAAGTTTAAGACTTTATTCTCTTTAATTTTTATACCCTCTTTCTCCAATAATATTTTTTTATCCTTCAATCCAGAAGAAAATCCATGCAAATGCCCTCGTGAATTAATTACTCTGTGGCATGGAAATATTTAAATATAAGGACTCGTATATACTATAATGGTTTTAAATTTATTAAATTTAAGTTCAGAAATTGAAGATATATCTGCTAATGCGTGGGTATGGATTTCTGGAAAAGGATATAGGTTTAAATTAAATGAAATTGTAGAAAATATAATTAAAATCAAAAAAATA
Organism: Nanobdellota archaeon; assembly: GCA_038045885.1. Classification (GTDB taxonomy): domain Archaea; phylum Nanobdellota; class Nanobdellia; order SCGC-AAA011-G17; family GW2011-AR20; genus JBBSXG01. The sequence goes on along the minus strand of JBBSXG010000052.1, from coordinate 7,930 downwards.
AGTAAAAGAGATTTGATACAAAATTTAGCCAGGAAATTGAATGTAAGTGTCGGACCCATATCAAAAACGTTATATGGTGATGATAACAATCTACCAATTCCTGTTATAAAATCATTATTAAAATTATATGGCAAAAAAACTCATTTTTATAAATATTATTTCAATAAAAATGCAAGTTTGATATTCACAAGTAGACAAAAAAAAGTTTTAGCTTTAAAAGATATAAACTTAAAACTATCGGAGGTTATTGGCAGTTATACTGCTGATGGTAATATAACTGTTTTAATTAAGATTTACAATAAAAATAAAGAAATTTTAAATAAGATAATCAAAAAATATAATTTAAATGTAAATATACAAAAAGATAGAGATAAATTTTTTATAAGAACATCAAATATAGATATGATAGATTTAAAATATATTAAAAATGAATTTGAATCTCAATATTCTTTTACTTATTTATTAGAAATTGTTGATTCAGATTTAACTGCTATCCAAACTATATCTAAAAATATAGAAGATTTATTTAACATCAAAGGAGGTATAAAAAGAAAAAAAGGAGCGTGGTCCCTAAGGGTTTATAATAAAATTATTGCTAGATATTTTAAATTATTTGGATTTAAATACGGAAGAAAAACAGAAACAATAAGAGAACCAATGATTATAAAAAATAATATTTTGCAGATAAAATCTGCATATGCAAAGGGGATTATTACATTTGATGGATCTGTAAAATATAGTGGTGAAACATCTATAACTTTAAAAAATAAGGGTTTAATTGAAGATTTAGGGAAAATACTTGATAATTTAAAAATTAACAAATCTGTTTCAGAAAACGAACTTTTTGGCACAATAATTTTGGATCATAATAATAAAAAAACCCTCTCTCTTTTTATCAAAAAAACAAAAAAATGGTTAAGACTTAATGATCATTTAAATGGTTTTAAGAAAAAAGTTGGAAGTTTAAAAGAAGCAAAAGAGATATTATTTAAAGCTTATGATAATTATAACAGAAAATCAATCAGTTTTAATGAATTATTAGATAAAATATACTTAAAAAAAGAGTTAACATCCCAAGAAATAAAAAACAAAGATACAGCACTATACGCTAAACTAAGAATGCTAGAAAGAATGTATATAATTTCAACAAAATTAATCATAAATAAAGATGTTAAAGGAAGATTCGTAAAAAAATATAAAATTTATAAATTTAACAATAACTTAAAAGAATGGAGATTGCCCTCTATTTGAATTTGTACAGATATTTATCCATATCTATTTTTCCTTTATTAAAAATAATGCCCTCTAACTTTAATTTAAAAATCTTTTTTTTGATATTTTTAGGGTTTTTACCACAATATCCGCCAATAGAGCCATCATTTTTTATAACCCTAAAACAAGGAATAATATTAGGATATTTATTATTTCTTAATGCATTTCCCACTGCTCTATAAGCTTTTGAATTTAATGCTTTTGCTAACTCTTTATATGTAGAAACTTTTCCTCTTGGAATTTTACTGCACAATTTGTATACTTTTTCGTTGAAGTTCATTTTATCCTCTATTTGCATAATTTTTTACTAGTGTTCTTATTATAGAATATAGCGAATTTAAATTAGATTTGTCAGTTTCACTTAATCCTAGCCTCCTTTGCTCTCCTTTTCTAGCTGGCTTATTCATATTAATTAAAATATCAAAATGTTCACGCATACTTTCTATATTTTTATCAAAGAATTCATTTATATCTACTAACTCATTTATACAAGAAGGCATATTATCATTTTTTATATATGCATGGGCTTCTTCTAATTTTACCTTTATTCTTTTAACTTTTTCTAAAAGGGATTTAAGCATAATGGTAAGGTCTTTTCTATTAGGCACTTTTTGTATGCTCAAATTTTTCAAGATATTATCATACTGATTTATTATTTTCTGGATTTCTGCATGAAAAAATTCTATATCTTTTTTTTCTTCTAATAATCTAGCTTTTTCTTCAGGAGATTTCCCTATATTCCACCATAAAAATTTCATATTATTGAATGTTAGAATTAATATTTAAACTTATTGTAAATCAGTTATATAAAGTTAATTTAATGTTCTAAAAACATTAATTAACTTTACGCTGTCCGGTTTCCGAAAGAAAAAGTTGATTCTTTAAGTTCAATTAATGCACCAATATACTATTTTGTAACACTATATAATTAATAAAATTAAATTTATAAACGATTCGTCTTTTAAAAAATAAACTAAAATTTATAAACCTTCTTTCAAATCAATTACATAAATCATAGAATTTTCAACTGCAAACTCCATCTTTATTTTTTTCTTGTAATAATCACTTAATTTTTTATAGTAACTAGATAAAGTATTAATCTCAGCATCATTTAAAGTATAATCTTTTTTATCTAAGTTTTTTCTAACATTATTCCCAAAATCATCTCTAGTCAAATAATATTCTTGGGAATTAACATTTCTCTCCACAATCTCGAATTTATTAATATCAAGGACATATAAATCAGGATTTACAGCCTTATTCAATAATAAATCGCCCATTCCAAATATAGCCTGTATATTGACTAAATTCTCCTCAACATCATTTAAAATAAATCCGGATTTCTCAGAATTAATCATTTTTTGAACAACTACAGCAATGCTCGAATCTTCATGCATGATATTATTCCTAGCTCTATAATATATATTGTCAAAACTAAACAAAGAAGAATAAACTTTCTTAATTACGGTTATTAATGAAGAAATTCCTTTAATATTAAGATAATTAACTCTATCATACTCATCTAATATAGTGCTTGAACGAATGGCAACATAAGGTAAAGATCTTCTTACTCTAATTAAATCTAAGGCATTCTTATTACCTCCCCCCCAACCATCCTCGCTTACGTTCATATTGTCATAAGCTTCCATTATCTCATTCTTCATGTTCTCAGAGAACTCGGCCTTCATTATTATCTCATTAATCTCGTGAACTTTACTCTGTAATAACTTAAAATTATTAGTATCAAGATTGTGCAATAAAAAATATATTTGTTTTCCAAGATTATTATACTCTAAAAATTTTTTAAATACGTTTTTGGTAATAATAAAGCCTTGAGGAATAGGCAATCTTAACTGATATAATTCAGATAATCTAAAGGCCTTATTTCCAATTAAGTTAATATCATTGCTCGTAACTTCTGATAGCCACAAAATATTATCCATAATCTTATAAATAGCCGATTAGCTTATAAATTTTGTTGATAATATCATTTTCTCAAATTTATCTTTTTGAGATAAGCTATGATTTTTTATACTCATTTATTATTGTATTTTTATGGATTTTAAGCTTAAATTATTATTGGATGAATTAATTTCTCAAAACATTAAAGACAAGAATGTTTTAAAGGCTATAGAGGAAATTAAACGAGATTTATTTGTCCCTAAAAATTTAAGAGAAGAGGCTTATGAGAATCACCCATTGAGTATAGGCCACAATCAGACTATCTCTCAGCCTTATACAACCGCTTTCATGCTTCAAAATTTAGAATTAAAATATACAGACAAAGTATTAGAGATTGGAACCGGATCTGGATGGAGCACTTCTTTAATAGGGTATATTGCTGAAAAGGTTTATTCCATAGAAACTGTAAAAGAACTGGTAAAATCAGCAAAGGAGAACATTAAAAAAACAAAATTAAAGAATATTAAAGTATTTAATCAAGATGGAAGTAAAGGGTTAAGCAAATATTCTCCCTACGATAAGATCATAGTTAATGCTGCATGTTCACAAGTTCCTTATAACCTGATAAAACAATTGAAAAATAATGGAATATTAGTTTGTCCAGTGGGAAACTTATATGAACAAAGAATGTTAAAGATTACTAAGATAAAAAACAAGATAAGACAGGAAGATTTAGGGGGATTTATCTTCGTTCCATTGGTTTCTGATGAATATGGGTTTTAAAGGTTCTGAAAAAATTCGATTGGTAGTTTTATTTCGAGCCTGTTTTTTTTAGAAGTTAAAAAAAATTAAGGAAAAAATAAAAAGCATTAAAAATTTTATTTTAAAAGTATTAAATATAGGAATTTAAATTTTTCTAATTTCAATTGCATATTTTCCAGGCAATTTAGGAGGTGCAAGCTGCAATATCTTTTTAGCTTTTTCAAGGTTTTGTTCATCAGTTTTAAGTCTAAATACAACCGTTCCTCTCCTTGCTTGAGCGCTTAAGTTAACTGTTTTTCCAAATGAGTGAGCCATTCCTGTCTGCAATCTATCTGCGTGAGCTCCTCCAAGCATTTTATTTTCTCTTAGAACATGATAAGGATAAATATTAAGTTTAAGGTAATATTCTTTTAATCCTAAATCTTGATATAAATGCCTGTTAATTGCTAATCTTGCACTTTCCAAAGCATTTTGTCTTATTTGATGATCTATATCAGAAATTAGATTAAGTTCATGGGTAAATTGCTTTTTATTATTTCCCATCTCAAATCTTACTATCTTGATTTGTGGAACTGTTTTAATGTATGATTTCGATTTTACTCTTGAATGTCTTGTATAAGGACGTTCTAGTTTGCTGTAGCAATGCCCTTTTCTTAATCCTGCCATTTTAATTATATCTGTATCTTTTTTCTAAATATCCAATCACTTTAGAATCTTTAATGTCATACAAACCCATATTCTCAAATGATTGTTCAAGTTTTTCTAAATTTTTGTAATTATTTAATCCTGAAAAAACTTCATTAGTAATTGTTTTTAAAGCTTCTCCAATAGTAATGTTTGGATTTATTTTACAATCTCTACCTAACCTTATTTTTATTGATTCAAAGAACTCTCTTCTTTCAATATACGCGTTAAATTTACTTAATAAGTTCATTCTATTTCTCAATTATCTGGATTTTAGTTCCAAGAGCTTGTCCAGGCAATCCATGTTCGAAATAAGCTCTTAAAGCACCGTTATTCCCATGAACTCTTTTTATTACTCCAGTTAACTCTTTCTTGCCCGGGGACATCCATAAAACCTTTCTACCAATTAGATGTTTAGTTTTATCCCTATTATCTAATCCATCTACTTGAAGGATCATTTCATGATTATATTGATGGTGTCTTCCCAGTCTGTAATTAACTATCTTGGCTTCCATAAAATTAGAGAATATCATTCATTTAAAAACTTTACTAAAAACATTTTTTCCCTTAATCTTGTCTCCGAGACTATTGCTAAACTCAAGCAATCTCTCTTTTTGCTCTTTGTTCAAGTTCTTTGGAATATCAATATTAACTTTAATATATAAATCTCCAAAATGATTAGAATTAACATTCTTAACTCCAAGATGCTTTAACTTGAATATTGTTCCAGATAAGGTTCCTTGTGGAATATCTAAATCTTCTTTTCCATCTAAAGTTTGAATTTCAATTTTATCACCTAAAACAGCTTGTGTAAAGGAAATTTCTTTTTCAAGATATAGATCATCTCCCTCTCTTTTAAATATTTTACTTGGCTTAACTAAAATAAATATATATAAATCACCATATCCACCTTTCCCATATTCACCTTCATCTTCTAATCTTATTCTGTTTCCATTATCTACACCTTGAGGAATATTAACTTTTATTTTTCTTTCTTTCGTTATAAAACCATGTCCGTTACACTTACCACATTTATGTTTTATTACTCTGCCTTCACCTTTACAAGTACTACAAGTTCTTATTTGAGTAAAAATACCAAAAGGGGTTCTGTGAGAAAATCTTTCTTGCCCAGTTCCATTACATTTTTTACATGAATCAAATTCAGAATTTTTTGCACCTGTTCCTTGGCATTCTTTGCATAATTCATTTCTTTCAACTATAATCTCTTTCTCAACACCTTGAACAGATTCTTCAAAACTTAATTCTAAGTCGTATCTTAGATCTCTACCTCTTCTTTCTTTTGTTCTTCTATTACCTCCAAAAAAACTTTCAAATATTGTTCCAGAAAAGAAATCATCTCCAAAAACATCCCCGAAAATATCTTCAAAGTTTACGTTTCTAAAAATATCTTCTTGTGAATAACCATGCTTAAATGCATCATGGCCAAATTGATCATATTGAGATTTTTTATTATCATCACTAAGAACAGCATAAGCTTCAGAAATTTCCTTGAATTTTTCAGTAGAACTACTTTCTTTATTTAGATCAGGATGGTATTTCTTTGCTAAGGTCTTGTATGCTTTTTTTATCTCCTCTTTATTTGAGTTTTTTTTAATGCCTAAAATCTCGTAATAATCCTTCTTCATTTATCATCATCTACTTTATAATCTGCCTTCACATCCTCTGTATCTTCATTTACATCTTTACTCGATTCTTTTGGAATATTTTCATACATCTTCTTGCCAAGTTCTTGTGCCACTTCTGTTAATTTATCAAGTTTTTCTTTTATCTTGTCTATGTTATTATCACTTAAAGCTTCTTTTAAGTCATTTATTCCTTTTTCAATCTTTTCTTTAATTTCTTTATCAACTTTATCTCCATATTCTTTAAGTAATTTTTCAGTTGAATGCACTAAGCTCTCAGCGTTATTTTTAGTTTCAATTTCTTCTTTAAGTTTTTTATCATCTTCGGCATATTGTTCTGCTTCTTTTCTCATTCTTTCAATGTCATCTTCTTTTAATTTTTGAGAAGCAACAATTTTTACAGATTTTTCTTTTTTAGTTCCTAGATCTTTGGCTGTAGCATGTATGATTCCATCTGCGTCTATGTCAAAAGTAACTTCTATTTGTGGAACTCCCCTTGGAGCAGGTAAAATTCCATCTAAGATAAATCTCCCTAAATTTTTATTATCTTTAGCAAGAGTTCTTTCTCCTTGCAATACATTAATGTCAACTTGTGTTTGGTTGTCTGCAGCTGTTGAAAATACCTGAGATTTTTTGGTTGGAATTGTTGTATTCCTTTGGATTAAAGAAGTACTTATTCCACCTAGAGTTTCTATACTCAATGTTAATGGAGTAACATCAAGCAATAATAAATCTTTGACTTCTCCGGCTAATATACCAGCTTGAATTGCAGCACCCATTGCAACACATTCCATTGGGTCAACTCCCCTCTCAACTTTTCTATCAAAAAATTTCTCAACAAATTCTCTTACAATTGGCATTCTTGTTGGTCCACCAACTAAGATAATTTTATCGACGTCTTTATAGCTTAATTTGGCATCTTTTATTGCTTGCTCTAAAGGACGTTTGCACTTTTGCACTATTGGGTCAATTAATTTTTCTAATTGAGATCTTGTTAATTTAAATTGTAAATGCTTTGGACCTTTGTCTGTTGCCGTTATAAATGGCAAGTTAATGTCTGTTTCAATTACAGTAGATAACTCAATTTTAGCTTTTTCAGCAGCTTCTTTTACTCTTTGGATAGCTGTATCGTCGTCATTTAAATCAACGTTATTATGTTTCTTAAATTCATCTGTAATATGTTTTACAAGAATATTATCCATGTCTGTCCCACCCAATTGTGTGTCTCCAGATGTTGATTTGACTTCAAAAACACCATCCCCTAATTCCATTGTTGTAACATCTAATGTTCCACCACCAAAATCAAATACTAGGATCTTTTGCTCTTTATGCTGTTTATCTAATCCATAAGATAATGCAGCTGCTGTAGGCTCGTTAATTATTCTTATAACCTCTAATCCGGCTATTGTTCCAGCGTCTTTTGTTGCTTGTCTTTGATCATCATTAAAGTAAGCTGGTACTGTGATAACTACCTTCTCAACTTTGTCTCCTAAAAATTCTTCAGCATCTCTTTTAATTTTTTGTAAAATATAAGCAGAAATTTGTTGAGGAGTATATTTTTTACCATGAACACTGTATCTAAAATCCATTCCCATTTTTCTTTTTGCAGCTGTTATTGTTCCTTCTGGATTACTTGTAGCTTGTCTTTTAGCTGGTTCTCCAACTAA
>JBBSXG010000051.1:0-11279 GCA_038045885.1 Nanobdellota archaeon | reverse complement strand
TTTCAAATGTTCCTTGTCCAATGACATTAGCCCCGTGTCCTGGATCAGCTGCATTAATTATAACGCTGAAAACACTTCCGATGGTAATTAAAACTAATAATCCAACTATTATTGATTTTAGATTTATTTTACCAGATACTAATATATTTTTGCTTCTATTTAGCATAGCTCTCGCTAGATCAATAAAATAAATTGCAAAAATGCCCATTAACTCAGTAGAACTTGTTAGGATTACCCCAATTAAGCTCTTTATATATTTCCAATTTACTTTATTCTCTTGCATTTTTGCCTCCATTTATCTTGATCAACATTCGTTTGCAAAATATTTTTTAGTTCATTCCTGTATTCCTTTATTTCTTCAAATGTAATACTCTCTATAAAATAATACAAACTTGCATTAAACTCCTCAGTTATTTTAATAAGATCCTTTACATCTTTCTCAGTTAATTTAAAATCAACATAATCTTGTTTGTCTATCCTCTCTTTTTTCACAAAACGCATTTTTGAATTATCTAATTTAAATAGCTCTTTTAGTAATATTATAGACGCAGGATGATTTTCGCATTTTATGCCGTTTTTGTATAATAATGCAGTTAGGATATGATACATGGAATAATAAGCCAATGATACAGATTCCTCCAATTTTAGATTATCCGGTAGAATTTTGGCCGATTCTAAAGAGTTTTTAGATTTATTAATATAAGATTTACTTAGCTCTTCACTAGGCTGAATAATCGCGTTCTGATTTATAGTATCTTTTCTTAGCCATCCCTTTTTTATACATTCATTAATGTTCATATTGGTAATTCTCCATATAACGGAATCCCGCTTGTTATTATTTCAATATAAAATGGATTATCTTTTTGTTTTAATTCTCTAAATTCTTTATTGGTTTTTTGTATTAATTGTAATTCCGTATTGTTTATATTACTTAAATTAAAAGAAATTTTTTCTCTGACAATCAGCAATATGTCTATATCGCTTTCTTTAACATTTATGCCTTTAGCATAGCTCCCATAAAGTATAATAGAAATAATTTTATCATTTAATAATTTTTTAACTAAATTACTTTTTTCTATAAATTTTAAATTTTTAATAACTTTAAATTTCCTAAATACATTACTATCTAAATCAGCTCTGAATAACCTTAAATTAGCTTTTTTCTCTTCTTTTACCAATTTTTCTTCCAACAATATATCTAATGCTATTTTAGCTGTACTTGTGCTAATCTTAAGTTTTCTTGCTATTTCTCTTAAATAAAATTCAGTATTCGGATTATCTAAAAATAAATTTAATACTTCCAAAGTTTTACCTCCTAATTTATCAAACATATGTTTTTTATATAAAACATTTGTTCTATTTAAACTTTTTTCTTTAAGTTTTATCAAATTTTATGCACTTCCTCCATTTTATTTCGGTGTCTCGCATTTTTTGCCTCCTTTTCCGAAAGTTTTAAATACTCTAACGTATTTATGTATTTTAACATAATTAATTTTAAAAACAAAAATGGCAACTATAACTTTATCAATATCAAATGAACTAAAGGAAAGAATGGACAAACTACCTAATGTAAGATGGTCTTCTATACTAAGGGGTATATTAATACGCAAAGTTAAACAATTGAAAGAATTTGAAAAAATAACTGCAAGGGGCGAATTATAAATGGTTTCATTAACATTCGCAATACCAGATGAAATTAAATCGGAAATTAAAAAATTATCTTGGGTAAATTGGTCAGAGCTGAGCAAAGAAGAATTACTTAAAGAAATTAAACGAGAAGAAATGCTAGAAAGATTTAAAGAGATTATATCAAAATCTAAATTTACTGAAAAGAATGTTGAATTATTATCTAAAAAAGTTAAAGATTCAATGTATAAAAGATTAAAAGCAGAAGGATTGATATAATTGAAAGTTGTTCTTGATTCAAATATTTTGTTTAGAATATTAATCTCTGGTGATGAGCTGATAAACTTGCTATTTGATAAGGATCTTGAGTTATTTGCTCCTGAAAGATTAAGAGAAGAATTCGTTAATAATAAATTAGAAATATTATCTAAATCAAAGCTTTCGGAAGATGAATTTAATGAATTGGCTTCTATTATTTTTGAAATTATTAGGTTTGTACCGCTAGACAAATATAAAGAATTTTTAGTTAAAGCAAAAGAATTATTAAAGGAGCATGTTAAAGATATAGAATTTGTTGCACTAGCATTAAAATTAAATTGTTTGGTTTGGACATACGAAAGTTTATTTTTTGATGTAAATCTTGGAATTTCAACTAAAGAATTGTCTACTAAGTTAAATAAATTTAAATTATAATTCAATATATTTTTTTCGTATTTAGACTTTTTTAAAGCAGATGCATTTATGCGTAAATTTTTATTTCTTAATTTACTTTTTTGCATTTTTTGTCTCCTTTATTTTCTTTTTCCGAGATTTTTCTTCTTAAGAAGGAGTTCATTTGAATCCGCCCCCTCTTGAACTTACAATGCATTGATTTGTTGAGCTTTGTCCAACAACGTTCACATTGTTTACATTAATTACATCCGCAGTTAATGTCAAAGATCCATATCCATTTATATTTACATTGTTGTTATTTACATTAACTTGGGTAGAGATAGTGCAGTTATCATAGCAGTTAATATTCCAGTCTCCAGAGGTATATGTACATGTATCAACTAAAGTAATAAACGTTCCATTTCCAGCTTTAGTTTGATTTGCATTGTAATCGTAAGGCTCGTTAGTTTTGTTATTAATTAAAGCGTTCCATAAATTTAATCTATTATAATTAATATTATCATATAGAATAATCTCGGAGGTGCTTCTTAATAAATATGTTAAGCTGCTTGGGTTTAAAGTCCTGTTCTCAAGCATCAACAAAGCTGAACCAGTTACAAAAGGGCTGCTTAAGCTTGTTCCGCTTAAAACTACATTATCCCCGTTTAAATTAATCGTATTAACATTTTCTCCTGGAGCAAGTAAATCATTTAAAAAAACATTGCTAAAACTAGATACATTATCCTGCTTGCTTGAACTTGCAACCCTTGTAACTTTACTTCCACAGGCAGGAACTCTAACACTTGTATTACTTGCATCATTTCCTGCAGCAGCTACAACATAAATTCCCAGATCAACAGCTGAATTGCTTTTATTAGCCACTAAATCAGCATCACAGTAACCCTGGCTTAACTTACTTCCTATGCTAAAGCTAATAACATCAACATTATTATTAATGCAATAATCTAATCCTGCCAATACATCGCTGTAATATCCATTTCCGTTATTATCAACTACTTTTGCAGAATATATTATTGAATTTGGAGCTATTTCTAGTACAATGCTGCTTACACTTGTTCCATGGCCATTGTCATCTAGAGGATCATCATCATTGTTGACAAAGTCATGGCCATAAATGCTGTTGTTCAATTCCAATCCAAACAAGTTGTAATTGATTCCAGTATCTAAAATACATACTTTTTTCCCTTGTCCGGAATAGCCGTTGTTTTTAACCTCGTCTATCTTTGTCAAAGCAATGCTCTCTTGTGTGAATAAGCTAACTTGTTCGTCTAATAATATCTCTGAAATCTCATTTACTTGTTTAAGTTTTTCTAAATCATCTCTAGTTATTTCAACTGCCTCTAAATTATCTACACTTTGTTTTACTTCCAAGACTGCATTATCCTTGACTGCATTTTCAAGGTTGTTCTTTAAGCTTTTTTTATCTGCATTAATGCTTGTAAATTCATCCAAATCTTCTTCACTTAACTGTTCATTATCTATTTTGTTCTTTATTTCCCTAAATCTTGCATCATGAACTAATTCTATATTATCTAAATCATTATTATCGCTTAACTCAACTAGCTCATCTAAATTAATTTTTTCAATTTCTTGATTTTTCTTTATTATAACTCGAATTTTTCCCTTATTATTTAGCTCATTTTCAACTTCATCATCAATTATTAATTTTTCATTTATTGTTGCTGATTTTTTCTTGGGAGGAATAACTTCTGAGCTTTTATTTGTTGCATTAATTCCATTTTCAATTGTTATTTCAGTGCTTGAAATTGCAATTAAACTTGAGTTATCGATTAAGCTTGCAGTGAAGCTATAAGTTCCAGGATCTAGGCTAAATCCAAACTTGCTTAAATTTAATTCAAACTTATCTAGGAAAATAGACTGGTTTTCAAAAGTTATTAATTCTGTAATGCTCTTGCTTTCTTCCTGTCCGTAAACATTTACATAAACAATCGCGTTCCTGCTAACTTGATTATTAACATCTAAGGAAACAGTTTGAGGATTATAGGTTATAAGTCCAGTTGTTTGTCCAATAAAATAAAATAATCCGAGTCCGGCTAAAATAATTATTAATAATATGACTAAATGAGTTGCTTTGTAAACTCCTTTAAATTCATCCGGATTAGGAGCATTTTTTAATAAAAGATTGTGGGCTTGTTCTCCTTTTATTTCTTCTAATTTCTCTAAAGCCTCTTCTTTATCCCCGCCAAGAAAAATATTTTTTACCCTACCGTTCTTCTTTACATTATAATAAAAGTACTTATATTCTTTATTTCCCCCCTTTATTGTTTTCGAATACAACTTAATTTTCCTCTTTTTAAAATACCTGCAACTAGCATAAAGTTTAAAGAATTATCTAAAATAAAATACTCCTCTTTTTTATCCATTTTTAAAGTCATGGGGGTAGGGTAATACAAATATATAAAACTTGCTAAAAATTGTTGCCCTACTCAGTAATCTTGTGCTCTTTGCTCAAGTTTAACAAATCTTCATACGCAGAACTCAGCCTATTGAACAGTTTTTGTTTGTCCTCAACATCCAGGCTTAATTCAGAATAAAGGTTAAATATCTTATTGTAAATGTCTAAAGCTCCTTTTAAATCTTTAACTGCCATTAACTTGTTTATCTCAAATAATAAGTTATCAAACTCAAATAGTTTGTTAACAACATCAGTTTTTTTTATATCTTGCCTGATTGCTTTAGTTTTTCCAGAAGTTTTTTTTGGTTTTTCTAAAGCCCTGCCGACATAAATCGATTTGACTTTACTGCCTATTCTTTGGCTCTTATAATAATACAAATAAGTCTTGCCTGCTTTTTTTACTTTCCTAAGATACATATACTATTCTGTAGTGTAACCGGCTTAAATATCTTTTGGTTTTACTTCTAGTACTTTCTCATTGCTTGTTAATCCGCGTTTAACCCTTTGCTTTTATTTCCATAATTCCAATGCTTCTTTCTCCCTAAAATGCAAATTTCCGGGAATAATTATGCATTGAGGGAATTTATCAAATTTTTTATTTATTAACTCGTTAATTTTTCCATATTTAATCTCCTGTTTATTTGTTCCTAATGAAATGCAGGCAATGCAGTCATTTTTAATCCCATTTCTCATTAAATATTCTAAAGCCTCATTTGCACTTAAAAATTTGTTATTCTTGGGATTTAAATCAAGCAAAATTAAACTATGCAGTCCTAATTTTAAATTATCTTTAATTGTATTTATGGGAGTAATTACACTTTCATTATTAAATGGAATGCTTGTTGTCTTGCCAAAATTGTATAACATTAGTCCAGTTTCTGTTATTGCATTCATTATAGAAACATTATGCACTACATTAACCTTAACATTAATCTTCCTAGCATCTATAATATAATTAATGTGCGTAGTAGCTATCAAAGGATCCCCATAAACTAGAATGGCAACGTCATCTTTTTTAGCTTCTTTTAGTATCTCATCTTGTTTATTCTCTATTATCTCCCTTTCAGCTATTATAACTTTCTTTTTTATTAAATCTTCAAGGTCTTTTACTCGAGCTCCAGTAGATGTATAGCTTTCTAAATAAATTGTTTTACACTGTTTTATAGCATTTATAGCCTTTAAGCTAATATCTTCTAATTCTAGTCCTAATCCAATTAAGTGTAACATAAAATTAGAGCAAAATTTGAGAATAAAAGCTTATTGTTATAATAAAACAGAAAAGTTTATATATAATTATATAATATATAATGATATGAAGACAACAATACAAATAAACCAAAACACCCTTGAATTGCTTAAGAAGGTTAGAGACGATACCAGCTCTAACTCTTATGATGAAGCAATCAATAAAATTATCATAAGAAACTTGAATAAAGAATCTCTTTTTGGTTACTTGGGCAAAAAAAATAGAAAATTTATATTAAGGGGATTGAGGGAGAAAAGTGACAGATTCTAAACTTTTGGACTCTTCTGTTTGGTTAGCTTATTTTTATGCTGAAAATAATGAAATAAAATCTATTGTTGAGTCTAATATCATTTTATTAACGTCTTCAATCTCTTTATTTGAAGTAAAAAATAAACTCATTAAGGACAAAACAGACAGCATTAAAATACAAAATTCGGTTGATTTTATTAAACAAAGAAGTTTGATCATTGATGTTGGGGCTGAAATTGCTGAAGAAGCTGTCGAAATCGCAAAGAAGAATAAATTGCCAATAATAGAATCATTAATTTACGCTTCCTCTTTAAAAAACAACTCTGAACTTATAACCTTAGATAATGAGTTTAGAGATTTAGATAATGTTAAAATATTAAAAAATTGAGAGCTTATTATTTTGTTATTAAGAATACTATTTCATCTTCATAGTCTATTATCTCATAACTGTAATTTAATTCTCTTAACATTCTTCTAAACCAAGACCTTCCTGCTTTTCTTATGCTCACTTTATTTCCCAAAGCTTTTTTAGCAAAACTAACAACGAAGTTCTTGGCTTTTATATTTTTTAATAAATTTTTACTTACATTTCTTCTGACTAATTCTAGAGATTCTAATAATCTTAGCATTAAGCATAAATCCACTTCAGGTAATTTGCCTAAATCATCATCAACTATATTAAAAACAAATGCCTTTCCCTTGACTTTATTCTTTTTAAAATGCAAATTTATCTTATTTATTATGTTTTTGCTTATGTCTGTAGCGTAAAACTCCAGGTTAAAATTGTTAGTGTAGTACAACGGATCTGCTCCACACCCTAAGTCTAGTATTTTTTTTGGCTTAAACTTGCTAAATATTAAATTATAGAATTCTAAATCATGTTTTTCATTAACTACCCGAAACATCCCATAAGTTTTTCTTAATATTCTTCTTAAATCCTTGAAAATTATCCTATATTCTTTGCTTCTTTTATTTTGAGGGACTTTGTTCTCTTTAAGATACTCTCTAATTCTCGAGGATATGAAATTATCATCTAAATCCTTAAGCTCTTTTTTTCTTTTTAGTTCTTTTATCAAATCTGAATACATAAATTATTAATCCTCCCATAGTAAACGCTGTCAAAATATTGTCAAATATCATTGTTTTTTTAAATAATAAGATAGGTGGAATCAAAAATAGTAAAAAATTCATCAAAATACTCTTGTAATTAATCTTCTTATATTTAATATACTCTAAAGTTCCATAAGCTAAGCTGAAAATAAATATCAATAAACTTGCAGCTAGTTTATCATTTATTAAAATTAAGCTTAACCCCAAAAATAGATATATTTTTTTAATGAAATAGTTTAATATCCCCCCAATAACTAACGCTATAAAGAACTCAAATCCTATAAGATATAGTTTAAAAGCTAAAACAAATATTAAAGCAACTAAAATTACTTTTATTATTGCATTAAAGTATATCTTTCCTTTATCTAACTCTTCTTTAACCTTGCTTGCTAAAATATATCCTAAAATTAAACCAAGAAAACTCATTAAAGTGTATAACATTTTAATCAAGCATTTAATTTATTATAAAAACATTGTTATATCTGTATACCATTTTGAAATGATAAACTTTATAAATATGTTCTTTCTTCTACTAATTTATGGGGGATATAAGATACTTTGAAGAAAAGGGGAAGCTGTACAAAATAGATAATGATGGTGAGAAGTACAGAGTCTCTTTCAGTGAAGAATTGCAGTTAAAAAACCTAAAAGCAGCCAAAGAGAATAAAAAATGGCTCATTATGAATTTCTATGGCAAGATGGCTTTAGCCTTTATTATGTTAATGTTGTTTGTTGTCCTGGTTTATGTTTTATATAGATTAGATCAGATTAATTTCTTTACTGGAGTTTTGTATAGATAAAATGAAAAGATATTATAATCTAAAACTCGGAAAACCCGATGTTATGGGTCATGTTATAGAGGTGAACACAGAAAAGAAACTTGAAAATATGGTTAAATTGTTAACCCCCAGATCTGATGAGGGATTTGAGTTTTTAACCTATCAAAAGGATAGGGCATTATACAATCTTAATTTAAGTTCGGATACAGAACGTGCAGTTAACGTTGGTATTTCTGTTTTAAATAATGGATACGCTGAAATGTACAACTCTCCAAAAAACCGAAGATTTTATTTTGATGAAATCGATTCTAAAAAAGCAAAAGAATTAGTCGAAGGTTATGAAAGCTGGACTAAAATGCAGCTTATGTTTGAGGGTAGTACTATGTCTCCCAAGGAAATGGTCGGCGGGTTTATTACACATACATAAACCTATTCTTTGCACCAAATTATATAGATAATCTTATAAATTCTTAATTGATTTCTGATTTATGAATATTCTTTTTCCTCATGAAAAAATTAGAGATACACAAGGCAGCTTTATTGATGATGTTTTAAATAGCATCAAAGAGAAAAAACACTTAATTGCCCATGTTCCGACTGGCGTAGGGAAGACAGCCGGAATTCTTGCTCCTCTATTATCTTATGCCATAAAAAATAGCCTAACTATATTCTTCTTAACGCCAAGACATACCCAACATGCTATCGTAATTGAAACATTAAGACTGATTAAAGAAAAGCATAAACTTAATCTAATTGTTGCAGATTTCATAGGAAAACAGGGGATGTGCTTGCAGGAAAATGTTGAGAAATTAGAAAATTCCGAGTTCCATAACTTTTGCAATCATTTGGTTGAAAATAAGACCTGTGAATATTATGAAAAATTTCATGATAATTTTGATAAAGCTAATTTTATGCAAAACATAAAGAAAAAAATACCCTTAAATGTCCAAGATTTAATTGAGAATGCAAGACTGAGCAAATTATGCCCTTATGAAGCAACTGCAGAATTAGCTAAAGAAGCAAATGTGATAATAGCAGATTATTTGCATATCTTACAGCCCCAAATTAGGGAAATTTTGTTTAAAAAAATTAACAAAGATTTAAACAATTGCATCTTAATTTTTGATGAAGCTCATAATCTTGACAAAAGAGCGAGGGAACTTTTGAGCATTTCTTTATCAACAGTTTTGTTGGAATTGTCTATAAAAGAAGCAAACAGGTTTGGACTTCCAATAATTGATGATTTATTAAATTTAAAAAATATATTATTAAGCTTTAATTTTAATGAGGAAATTTTAATTAAAAAAGAAGATTTAACTAAAAATATTAATGATATTGTAGAATTAATTAAAAATTTGGATTTTGCTTCTGAAATTGTCCTTGGGGAACAAAAAAGAAGTTTTATTCATAACATTTCGAAGTTTTTAACTTCTTGGCTTGGGAATGATGAAGGTTTTATCAGAATATTAAACAAGGAGGTTAAGGGAAAAGACGTAATTATTAAAATTGACTATAAATGTTTAGACCCAAGTTTGGTAACTAAGCCAATAATTGAAAATTCTAAGTTAGTCATTTGCATGTCTGGAACTTTAATTCCAACTGAAATGTATAAAGATTTGCTCGGTTTTGGAACAAATACAAAGCTTGTCGAATATGAGAGCATATTCCCAAAAGAAAATCAAATTAATCTGATTGTGCCCAACGCAACAACTAAATTTACATTAAGAAATGATATTATGTTTAATAGGATTGCAAGAGAATGCTCTGAAATAGTAAATAATGTTCCGGGTAATTCAATAATTTTTTTCCCAAGTTATGAAATATTAAATAAAATCTATAATGAATTTGGCACATTATGCAACAAAAAAATGTTTATAGAAGAATCCAGCTTTAGTAAATCTGAGAAAGAAGAAATAATTCAAAAATTTAAGGATAATTATGAGAAAGGTTCTGTTCTTTTAGGTGTAAGCGCTGCTAGTTTTGGAGAGGGCATTGATTTAATAGGTGATTTATTAAAATGTGTAATTATCGTCGGATTGCCATTGGCCAAATTAGATTTGGAAACAAAAGAGCTTATCAAATATTATGACAAAAAATATGGGAAAGGCTGGGATTATGCTTATATTTATCACGCTATTATAAAAGCAATGCAAAATGCCGGAAGATGCATAAGGAGCGAGAATGATAAGGGAGTTATTGTATTTCTAGACGAACGTTATTCATGGCCAAAATATAAAAATTGTTTTCCTAAAGATAAAAATTTCATTACAACTAAACTGCCTTTGACTATAATTAAAGAATTTTTTAGATAATTTTATATAGTTTTTTAGTATTATAATATTATGTCGTTAAAAGAAGTTCAGAAACAAGTTGATGATTGGATAGGTCAGTTTAAATTACAATATTGGCAACCCTTGGAAATAATGACGAGACTAACTGAAGAAACTGGAGAGTTGGCAAGAGAAATAAATCATCGTTTTGGCCCAAAGAAAAAGAAATCAACTGAAGAAGTTAAAGAAATTGGGGATGAAATTTCAGATATTATTTTTACTTTATCTTGTTTAGCCAATTCTTTAAAGATTGATCTGGAAGAATCTTTTAAGAAAAATATGGACAAACATTACGGAAGAGATAACGATAGGTTTGAGAGAAAATAATTTTTAAATAATTACTTCTAAACCTAATCTTTTTGCAGCATTTTTTACTTCCCAAAGTTCTGAAATGAAGGTTAAAGTTTTTTCTTTTCTTCTTTGTATAGCAAAACTTTCATCTTTAAATGTCCAAATCGCATAGAACTTTTCTGCTGGAGCTCCATTCGGAAATTTTAACTGAATTTTATCAATTACATATGGAAGCAAATAATCATGACCCAATACATAAGACATATAAAGATTTTTATCAAAATACCTAAATGGATGTGCTACTCCAAATCTATCTTTGAGCTTTATTTCAATTTCATTTAGCTTCTTTATGTATGTAATGTTATAGTACGCCAAGGATGGGAATTTCCAAATCCTAATTTCTTAAGACTTTTTTGAACCCACAAGTCCTTTCGGACGCAGCATTAGCAGTGCTGTGCCATACCAGGTTAGGCGACCTTGGCATCAAAATTTAGTTTATATAATGTAATTTAAAGGTTTCTATAGAAAGGTTATATCTTATATTTTTCTAATAAATCATC
>JBBSXG010000050.1:0-1416 GCA_038045885.1 Nanobdellota archaeon | reverse complement strand
ATTTTCCAGTTATGAAAATAGCCATGATCATTGAAGAAATTCCTGAATAATTTTGAACAATATCAAAAAAAGTTAAGAAACCGGTTAAATAAGCAATAACTGTTCCCAAAGCAATCAGAGAATCCATATTGAAATAAAGACTATAAAATCCTCTAAGTCCTGCTCTAATGGTTTCAAATCCAAATAGGAATATTACTGGAAAACCAAGAATTAAAAGAAGAATATTGGCAACTCGCTCTGAAAATAATTCTATCCCAGACAGTGCTCCAAAATACATAACAAATACTATTGGAATTGTAAATATCCAAGATCCAATTAATCTTTTTTTCCAGCTTTTTATTTCTCTTTCTTCTAGAGATATTTCATTATGGTCATGCCCAGAATGATTATGCATTTTCTATTGATGCCACCTTATATCCTGCTCTTGAAACAGCTTTCTTCAATTCATCATCACTTACTTTATCTTCCATCTCAACATAACCCTTTCTCATCATTAAATTAACATTTGCTTCCTTAACTCCAGAAACTTTTTTTAGACTTCTTTCAATATTACTGGCGCATGATGCACAATGCATTCCTTCAATCATTAATTTTATTTTTTTCATATTGCCTCCTTGTTTAATGCGTTCTTTGATATTTTCAAGTTACAGCTTTTATAATTATCGCACCAGTTCTGGCATTTTTCAGCAATTTTTCTATTTCTGTAAATCAATCCGCATCTTTCACATATATAAACTGTTCTTCCTTCAAATTTTGTTTCTCTAACCATTATTTTTGTTTTTATATGAAATTTTATGCTCGGCATTATTGCTTGCCTTAATCCTGCATATAGGATCAATTTCCTTGCTTCATAAAATTTTATTTACTGCCAATTGTGTTTATTTTGAATAATTTGTATATCCCGCAAAACCCAATGTAACTCTCATATATTGAAATTGTTGCAAATGCTGTGAAAACTATTATTAATAAATTATTATCTGTTGTAAAAGTTAAATACAATAGTAATATTCCTATGACAAATCTGACTGCTCTATCCATTTTACCAATATTTTTTTCCATTTTTCACCTCCTTGTTTAATTTATACCAATTAAAATGTTCATAAATACTGGACCATAACATTCCAAACGTAAATGCAAACACTAATTCTTCTAATGGAATCATCAATATTAACATTCCAGAGATAGCCTTTAAATTCCATGTAGCCTCAACCCAATTTGGATAAATAAAAATTGTTAATAGGAATGAGATGAAATAAATAATCAGAAATAAAAAACCGCCCAGCCATATTTTATTTTTTAAATCAGGCCTGCAGTATAAAGTTGACAATGCTCCAAAAAACATTGAAATAATATCTAAATAAATTGGATTAAGTCTAGTTGTAAAAAATAATATTAAAAAGATTATGACTGGTGAAG
>JBBSXG010000049.1:0-14378 GCA_038045885.1 Nanobdellota archaeon | reverse complement strand
TCCAGTATATAACATATATAGAATGTGATGCAAGAGGAGCAAATGCTCAGCCTCAGTTGTGCCAAGAAAAAAAGATTAGCGGATACCCTACCTGGGAGATTGGAGATGAATTTATTCAAGGCACCCAAACGTTAGAAAGATTAAGCCAGTTAAGCAACTGTACTTTAATATAGTTTTCTAAGTTTTTAAGAAATCTAGCAATTTATTTTTAACTTCTTCTGATTTAAATTTAATTTCTTTCCCAGAAAATCTAATTACCTTATAACCTGCTAGTTCAAGATTTTTTTGTCTTATTTCATCTCTTTGTTTGTTATGCCAATATTTACCATCACATTCTATGATTAAATTTTTAGAAGGTATAAAAAAATCAGGATAATAAAAGCCATTATAAACTTTTATATAATTATTATGAAATAAATCTTTATTATATTTTAAACCGGTTTTTTCTAATATTTTTAACATTATCATTTCGATATATGTTAAATTATTTTTGCCTTTTTTAGAGCAAATATAATTTGGATGCTTTTCAGGATTATTATTTAATCTTATAGTCTGACTTTCAGCTATTTTCTTTCTAGTCTCAATGGAAACTTCATGGCCTATCAATTTTTTTCTTATTGCTTCTCGAACGTGATTTGGTCTAGGACCTATTTTTTGACTCCATTTTTTTAATCCCTCTTTTATTTTAAGCTTATGTTCTTCAGAAAACTTCTTATCCAAATGGGCTAACTTTAATTTATTTTTATGTTCTTCGGAAAGTTTTTTTCCTAAATTTGCTAATCTTAACTTAATCTTAAATTCATCAGACATTTTTCTACCTTTAGAAGCCAGGCTCATCTTTCTTTTTGTTTCTTCAGTAACTATTTTACCTTTATTACCTTCAGATATTTTTTTTATTGTGGATTCAGAATAAACCCCTGTTTTACCTTTATTCCATGGAATTAAACCCTTTTTAAATTCAGTTGAAGGAGAACGATGTTTTCCTTGATTAATCAAACTCATCTTCATGAGTATAGGATTTTCATATTTAGTTAGACCCTTATTCCAACCGCCTTTAGTCATTTTACTTAATATAAATATGTATTTATTTATAAACATTATCCGCGTAGTTGTCCTCATGACTACCTCTAGAAAGTATATATCTCAAAGTATAAGAATGTCGAGATAAAAGTTATTAAACCGTAACGTTTATAAATCAATTTTTTGCCATAATATCAAATGTTTATAATTGTGCTAGACACAAACATAATATTAGATGCTGTAAAATTTAAAGTCGATTTATTTGAGGAAATAAGAAGGATATCGAACTTTCCTTACAAAATAGCAATTTTGGACAAAACACTAGAAGAACTAGAGGATAAGCCAAATGCTAAACTTGCTTTAAGTCTAATAAAGAAAAAAAACATTAACATAATAAAAACAAATCAAGGCTATGTTGATGACATGTTATTGGACTTGGACAAAAATCACATTATAGCAACTAATGACAAAGAATTAAAAAATAAAATAAAAAAATTAAACAAGCCAATAATAACATTAAGACAAAAAAAATATCTAATAATTGAAAATGTTTTATGAAGTTGAACTCAAAGGCCATATAAGAGTACCTCCACCTAGTTTTAATATGGATGTTGAAGATGCTGTTTTGCAACAGATTAATACAAGTTTTAAAAACCTTATTTCAAAAGATTTTGGAATTGTTATTGCTGTTTCAGACATTGTTGAAATAAGAGAAGGTATAATAATCCCGGGAGATGGTGCTGCTTATTATGATACAACATTCAGATTATATACATTTAAACCAGAAATACAGGAAGTTATTTTAGGAAAAGTATCTCAGATAGAAGATTTTGGTGCTTTCATTAATCTTGGACCAATAGATGGAATGGTCCACATCGGACAGACGATGGACGATTTTGTAAGCTTTAGTAAATCTGGAGTATTAACTGGAAAGCAAAGCAAAAAAACATTAAAAATAGGGGACGAATGCAGAGCAAGAATTATTGCAGTAAGCTATAAAGAATTAAGAAATCCTAAGGTTGGATTGACAATGAGACAGTGGATGTTAGGATCATTAAGCTCAATAAAAGATGAAGTTAAAAAAATGAAGGATAAATAAAATGACCAAGAAAGTTTGCAAAAAATGTAAATTATTTGTTGATAAAGATGTTTGCCCTAATTGTGGAGGCAAGGATTTTATAACAACATGGAAAGGAAGAATTTCAATATTAAATCTAGAAAAAAGCGAAATAGCTAAAAAACTTGAGATTAAGAAAGAAGGAGAATATGCAATTAAGACAAGATGAAAACATTAAAAGAAACTTCAAACCCAATAATAGAATACAAGAGAGTTTTACTTGAAATAGAACACGATAAAGCAAAGACACCAAGTAATCAGGAAATGATAACTAAGGTAAGTGAAAACTTAAAAGTAAATCCTGAATTATTAAAGATTAAACATATTTATTCGCATTTTGGATCAAGTAAATCAAAAGTTATTGCACATATTTACAAAAATATTGAGATGCTTAAAAAAATTGAGGAAATAAAGAAAAAACCAAAAATAAAAAGGGAGAAAAAAGCAGCAAATTCTCCTAAGCAAGCATAAAAATGGCAAAGAAGAAAGTTAAAAATAAAAAGCCAAGTGAAAAGTGGAAAAAATATAAAATTCATGAAAACAAAGTAGTCAGATCAAGATCTTGCCCTAAATGTGGAACCGGAAATTTCTTAGCAGAACATAAAGATAGATTTTATTGCGGAAAATGCCATTATGCCGAGATGAAGAAAAAAATGACTAATTAATTTTTAATGAGTCAAGTTTCTTATAATAAGCCTTTACTATCTTTTGAAATTTTTTATTATATAAGGGATAATCTTGACTTTCTCTATTTGTTCTTATTGGGTCTTTTAAACCACCAACTTGCAAACGTTCTTCAAGAGTCCAAGAGTTCTGATCTGTATTTGGAAGGTCATAATTTGATTTATAATGAACCCCTCTTGAAGGAAGCATTTCACTAAAATCTACCGGAGGATTAAAAAAAGATAATTGAACTTCATCACTATTAAATTTCTTGTTTATATAGGATAAATAAGTTTCATTGCTAAAATAAAAAGTTATATTATCTTTTAGTTCAGCATAATCATCTTCTTTCAACGAATTTGAAATGTATAAAGCTAATCCTCCTAAAAATACGCTTGTTAATAAAGTCTTTGCAATTTTTCTTTTGATTTCTTTGTATATCATCTTATTTAGAATCATATTAAACCCAGGAAGACCTTACCGAAGTAAAGCCTTCATGGGAAAAAAGAGGTGATATTAAAATATAGTATACTTAACTAGTATATAAATCTTTTGGTTAGTGTAAACTTTAAAGTGGTAACATAGGAAAAGTTTAAAAACAGGGGAAATATGATAATATTATGAAAAAAATCAAGAACTGGCAATTCATTTATGTAACAACTGAGGAAGAAGGGGGAATTAGGGGAGTAATAAATAATCAAGGTGTTGTTTATGGACTTTCTTTAGAAGATGTTAGTTATTTACATAACTATGAGGTAATTTTAAAAGAGATACCACAAGAAAAAATAAAGACTCGTAATCTCGATATCAGTTTATCACCACTTGAAAAAAATGTTTTGGATGCTTTAGAAAAAGATTTAAAAGAGATAAATTCAAGTATCCCCGTAATAAGGTTAAATAAAGACCAATCATTACATTCTAGATTTCTAGTTTATTAGTAGAAACTTTTATAATCACATTGATTCTTTATTATACTATGCATAGCGAAATTTATGATATTCTTGTAAACAGGGATGAGATTACATGGCAAACATTACTTATGGATTTAATCAGAAGTAATCGGATGAATCCTTGGGATATTGATATTAGTTTATTAAGCAACGAGTATATTAAAAAAATAAAGTTATTAAAAGAAGCTAATTTCTTGATATCGGGAAAAGTTTTACTCGCAGCAGCATTACTATTAAAGATTAAAAGTGAAAGGTTAATTGATGAGGATTTTGCTAATTTTGATGCATTACTATATCCTCAAGATAATCTAAATGAAGAAGAATTGTACACAGATATTACAAAAAAACTTCTGGATCATGAGCATCCTAAACTGACAATAAAAACACCTTTAGGAAGAAAACGTAAAGTAACAATACAAGATTTAATATTTGCATTGCAGAAAGCTTTGGAAATTGATCAAAGAAAAACATTAAGAAAATTGAGAGAGAGTGAAGTACATGTTCACATCCCGGAGAAAAAAGTTGACATTTCCTTATTAATAAAAAATGTTTATGAAAAGATTATGAACTTCTTTAAATCAAAAAAAGAAATATTGACTTTCAGTAAATTAGTTAATAGCGAGAAAAAAGAAGATAAAATATACACCTTTATTCCTTTATTACATTTGGATACACAAGAAAAAATTAATCTAGTGCAAGAAGAGTCATTTGGTGAGATTAAGATTGAAGTAAAAAATTCTTAATGAATAAACTTTAAATAGTCACTGCATTAAGTAATGTTAATGCTATTAGTAGAGTTAGACGCTTTAAAAAAAGAATGGATAGATTATTTTGTATTTTTAGATGGACTTTGCTGTCATGATATTCGGCATAAGATAAAGATAAATCATTTGGTTAGCGAGATAGAGATTTCTGATTTAGAATTATTTTTAAGAGTATTAAAATCAGACAATGTCAAAGAATTGAGATTTAAAAGTCCAAGATTATTTTACGAAAGAGAAAGTAATAGAGTTAACAATGAAGAAAAATCTAAACTAACAATTTATAATTCAAGTAAATTTTCTAGACTAGTTTTGTCTTTAGACCCAGATTATAAATTTGAGATAGTTAATGAATGCGAAGAACAATTATATTCAAAGATAGATAAAGACAGATACCCTTCAAATAGAGAATTTTATTTAAAAGTTGCGGGCTTAACCAGACATTAAATTTTCTTAAATTTTAATATTAGCTCAGTTACAGGAATTAATTTTTCCTTTCCTGTTTTCATGTCTCTTAATTTAACTTTATTCTGTTTTAGTTCTTCTTTTCCAATCAATATAACATATGGGACTTCTAAAGAGTTTGCATATTCTAAATTTTTTGAAATACCACGAGAATTTAGGTCAATGTCAACCTTAAGGTTGTTATCACGTAATTTCTGCAATATTTTTAATGAGTCTTCTAATGCATTAATAGGAATAATATAAAACTGGGAAACGGTTTTCCCATATTTATTTTTTAAAGCATCTTTTATAACACTAATTCCGAATGAGATTCCAACTGCAGGAAGTTTTCTATTTCCAATAAAATTTCCAATCATATCATCATATCTTCCACCAGCTGCTACACTTGAAGTTATCTCAGAATTTTTCAAATAAATTTCAAATATTGTTCCGGTATAATAAGATAAGCCGCGAGCTAAACTTGCATCAAACTTAACATTTTTTACATTTAATAATTTACAATATTTTAAAACTTCTTTAATCTCATTTATTCCATCTTGATTCTTAATTACTTTTTTAATATCATTTAAGTCATTTGTGAATATTAAATTTAATAATTTATCAATATTTTTAAAACCTTTATCCTGTAATTCTTTTTTTACTCCCGAAACTTCTATTTTTTCTAATTTATCTATGCTTAAGGTCACAGTTTCTCTTTTATCTTCTGGAATATTATAAGCTCCCAAGATTGCGTCTAATATTTTTCTATTATTAACTCGAATAACGAATTTCAAATCCAATTTAGAAAAGACTTCTGAAGCTATTGCTAACAGTTCTGCATCTGATAACATATTTGAACTTCCAATTGTATCTGCATCGCATTGTGTAAATTCCCTGTATCTTCCTGCCTTTATCGGACCATCTCTAAATACTTCGCCAATTTCATATCTCTTAAAAGGCATTCTTAAATTAGAATTCATTGCAACGTATCTTGCTAAAGGAACAGTTAAATCATATCTTAAAGCTAAATCTCTAGAACCTTGATCATTTAGTTTAAAAGTTTCCTTTAAAATCTCAGAACCGCCCGCATATTTAGCTGCTAAAGTTTCATATCTTTCTAATATTGGAGTTTGCAAGGGATTAAAGCCATATTTTTCAAAGACTTCAGTTATTATTTTAATTACTCTATTTACCTGAATCTTTTCTTCTACTTCTATGTCCTTAACACCCCTTGCTAATTGTATGTCTGTCATCTTGACTCCTTAATATTAAAAGGACCGCATGCGAGAATCGAACTCGCGTCCTCCGGGCCACAGCCGAAAATTCTAACCACTAAACTAATGCGGTCATATTGAAATTTGATATAATTATAACTAGAAAAAGCTTTCCTTTCAATGAACTAAATCATCTCTTGAAGTTATCATAAAATTAAAATATTTAAGGTATTTATAAAATTATTGTTTTTGATTGCTATTAAATTCTTTAAGTCTCTTGTATTTTACAATCCAGCCATATAAATGAGATCCCAAAGTTGTTGCAACAATTATAATGAATACTATTTTTAACCATAAGGCTTGAAATTTTAAAGGGCTATTCCAAACATGAAATATCAAAGCAAAATATGCTAAGTAAATCAGAACATGCAATTGCTTCCATCCATTTACTCTTTTCAAAATAAGTTTAATAAAACTGTAAGGGGCAACAAAAATCCAATATAAAACAAAGAGTATTAATAAGATAATTTCTAATGTAGTTAAACTTTCAGTAATATTGTAAAATATGTAAACCATTGCCAAATAAATTAATAAGGTTATAAAGTGAATAATTTTCCAGGTTTTTAATGAAAAGTTTGCTTGTATATAATTCCAAGAAGTCATTCCAAGTAAAAAGAATATGAATAATGCTGTAAACCCAAAAAAGGTAAACGCAGTTTGAAATATCATTTTCGGGGAAGAATTAAGATAAATTTTAAGGATTAAAGAAGCATGCAGCCATGCAAGCAATAAAGTAGCAACTCCCAGATGTCTTCTTTCTTTATAGTACTTCATTAAACTTATTTTAATTCTAGTCCATGGACCAACAAGCAGGGTTATGTTCAAAAATAAGAAAGCTAATACTCCTGAAGTGCGCAATGCCAAAGTTTTTTGGTCTACCTCATTAAAAACTAAAAACGATATTAAAAAAACTGTAAATAAAAATCCTGTAATTAATTTATCTGCACTATGATTACGTAAATGTGCTAAAACATGCAAGATTAACAGAAATCCTAATAATGAATAAATATAATTATCGCTTAAAAATTTAATAAACTGAGATAAATAAATAAAAACAATACTTAAGAATAAAGTTAAAGTAATACTATTAAACTTCATCAAAATAAAATAAATTATGGAATTATAAATATTTCTTTTATTCAACTGTCCCTGAGAAAATGATTCTTGCAGTATAAGTTCCAGTACTTCCAGGTAATTTATAATTTATAGTAGCTGTTCCTGAAAATTTATCATCTGGTACTAAAGTAAAAGGTTGAAGCCAAAAATCACATGTAAATAAGGTTTGTATCTCATTTTGCAAAACAGTCCCTGTAGCTGAGCTGAGATCGCATATAACAAAATCTGGTTTATTAATCTCAACTTCAACAATTTGTGTTTCTTCTCCAGGTAAAATTGAAACTCCTGAGGCTGTTAAAACTAATTCTAGATTATTAGAAATACCGTCAACTCTTATATCTTCACATGATATAGGCTCGCTTGCAGAGCATGTATTCAAAATTTTGGGATTAAATAGATTATAAGCAAATAATAATCCAATGACAATAGCTAAAATTAACATAGCCAAGCCATATGTTGACAAAAATTCTGTAGCTGCCTGGCCTCTTTTTTGCATAAAACTTTAAAGAATCATTTAATTATAAACTTTTCTAAAAAAATAAAAAAATAAAGGATCCTGATTAATTACCAGATCCAGAACTGTTTGAGTTGTCCCCTTCTTTATCATCTTCCTCATTGTCATCGTCTAAATTAACGCAAGTATATCTACCTGTTTCAGAATCTAGTTTTGCGACAAGATCTGAGCAGCATCTCATGTTAAGAGGAACATTTACACGAGCTAATTCATTTTCATAAATTACTTGGCCTTCTTTAATGCAATTCTTCTTTTCTTCCACCTTTTCTCTTATTTTTTCAAGACTTTCTTTTCGTTTTTCAAGCTTTTCTTTAGCGTCTTCTATTTTATTAAGTCTATCCCAAATAAGATCTTTTCTAAAGCTACCATGAATGCTCGCAATTGTTAAAGCACTTATTCTTTTACTCTCTCTTGCAGATTCTATTGCTTTAATGTATAGTTGTTCAGCCAGATTTTTATTTGCTTCATCTAGTTTAACTTTCGCCTTAGCATATAATTCAAGAGTCCTGCTTAATGATGTGTTCCCAGTTGAGTTTGTGTTGTTTGAGACAAAGTTTTGATATTTATTGATTAATCTTGAAGCTAAGTCATACATCTTTTGAGATTGATTTACTTGATGCATAGCTCTATCTTCAAGTGTTCCTTCTCTATCATCGTCTTCAAATTCTTGCTCAATCTCCACTTCTATTTCATCATCACTTAATCCTTTAGCTTTTAACCTTGTTTTAAGAACATCTCTTTTGCTCTCTATTTTTAGTTCAAGGTTTTGATTTTGAGATCTAAACTCTTCGATTAATGCTAATAATCTTGTTTTCTGATCTTCTGTTAACCCCCTAGTCTTTAACAAGATTACAGATTCAATTTCATTTACTTGCGAAACTTGGTCTTGAACACTAGACTCAAACTGAACTTGCGTTTCTACAAAAGCTTCACTATCATCGAAATTTGACTCTGCAATATCCAAGTATCTCTTATGTTCAGCTCTTAATCTCTCCATATATTCTAATTTACCTTCTGCAGCCATCAATCTAACTTCTTTTAGTCTTAGTTCAGCTAGTCTTAAAGATAAATCAACTTTTTTTGCATTATTGAAGGTTAATGCTAACCTTACTCTTTCTAATCCCAATTTTAAGCCGTAACCAGCTTGATCTGGAGTCGCTCCTATATCCGCTAATTCAGGGTCTTCTGTAATTTCGGAATCGATTACAGCCTGTGTCTCTTGTTCTAGTTCTGCATCTGTAGTGATTAGATTATCTTCTGCATTAACTTGAAAAGAAATTAAACTGAATAAAAAAATTACGATAATGAAAATGCTTGTTATTTTCCTCATTTTATCCTCCTTTTGATAAATAATCGTATGCTATACTGGTATTTAAATTTAATTAATAACATCAAAATAAATTCTTTTTCTGTCTTTGCCTTTATTTTCTATATCAAGTAAAATTATCTTTCCAATTTCACTAGTATTTTTAACATGAGTTCCTGCATCTGCTTGTATATCTAAATTAACTATTTCAGTTATTCTTAAAATTGGAAAATCTGGAGGGGCTGCTTTAGCTAATTTAATTATTCCAGGAATTTTCATTGCTTCTTCTTTATTTAACGAGTAATTTTTTATTTCTAAGTTTTTATTTATTATCAAATTAGCTTTGTCAATATACTCCTGAACTTTTTCTTTGGTAAATTCTTTCAAGTTAAAATCTATTCTTGATTTTTCAGGATTTAATTCGTTTCCTGTAACTAACATTCCATTATCTTGATGAAAAACAGCATCTAAAATATGCGCAGCTGTATGTAGTCTCATTAACTTATATCTTCTTTCCCAATTTATTTTTCCAATAACTTCATCATTAACTTCCAATCCTTCTTCATTAACTTCATGGCTAACATCATCGTCAACTTTAGCAGCAAAAACAACTTTAAATTCCTTATTGTCTTTTACCCTAATTAATTTTCCCAAGTCACAAGCTTGTCCGCCTGATCGATAATAAAAAGCAGTTCGATTAAGAATTATATTTTTACCATTATTTATTTTGATTACCTTGGCCTCAAACTCTTTAAGATAACTATCTTCCAAAAATAAACATTCTGTTCTCATTTTGTTAAACCCCATAATATTCCTTCGCTAGATTTTGATATTGATTTAACTAAACCTAATTCTCTTAATCCCTTAAAATACCTTCCTTTATCTGAGTATCCATTAATGTGTTTATTAACAGTTCTATGATTTATTAAAACCTCTTCTGAAATTTCGTAAGAAGTTTTTGGGTTGTTTATTAAAGATTTTAAAATCATCCCCTTAGTAATTCCATTATACCTACTATTCTTTATCTTATTTTGACAGTTAATCTGATGTATTAGTTTTCTCTGTTTCATAGGATGATTAAATCCAATGAGGTTAAAGTATTTCTTTAAGTCTTTAGCAAGGATTGCAAAATAATAGGTAGTAAATTTTTTTTCTTTAATTGCACTAACTCTAACATTAGTTATTCTTGTAAATTCTGGTAGTTTTAGTTTAAACAAGTTAATAAAATCTTGTAATAATTCTTTATTTTCTGAATAGAAATGAATTTCTGTACCTTTCATACTTCCTTCATCATCGCCATAAACTTTTATTGCTTCAATTACAATATTCCTAGGAAGTGAATAGATTTTGTTAGACAATCTTGCATATTTTCCTCTAAAATCAATTTTATAAAGATGTTTTAGTATATGGCCTATAACTTTTGGAAATTCAATAGAACTACATCTCTTACCTTCATTCAAAGTATATTTTCTAAATTTGACCTTACCAAAGAAATTTAGATCGTTGATAAATTGTTCAGTAAGTTCCTTACAAGAATTTGAATAAACCGGAACCCTTCCTATAGAGATTCCACCACCCGCATGTCCATCACCAATTAACCTAATAACGATTCTTATAATCCTTACATCTTCTTTCCATGGAAAATTAGGATTATATATTATATCTCCTCTTGGTCCTCTAAAGGCAATAATTTTCCTTTCAATCTTAGAGTAAAAATCCCTATCATAAAATAAATTAATAATTTTATTTAGGAACCATAACGGGATATAATAATTCCCAATAATATAACTTCTAACAGTCTCAAAAGAGATTTTTTTATTAGTCTCTTTTTGGATTAATTTTGTTAGGTTTCTAATAGTTTTTGTTTGTTTAAGAACATGATTAAATAAACCTTTTCTATTTTTTTCTTCAAGATTAATTCTAATATAATTAGGCAAATCCCAAAGATGAAATTCTCTTAAATTATTATTTATTTTAATAGGTTTCATAATTTCTTTCTTTCTTTTCTAATATATCATTTAGGATTTAATTTGAGAGATTATAGATTTATTAATTTGCTTAGCCATCTCAAGATTTTTT
This sequence comes from Nanobdellota archaeon, assembly GCA_038045885.1. Lineage (GTDB taxonomy): Archaea > Nanobdellota > Nanobdellia > SCGC-AAA011-G17 > GW2011-AR20 > JBBSXG01. Next base: position 3,134 of record JBBSXG010000049.1, on the reverse strand, counting down.
ATTACAGTTAGTTTAATTGAACTCCTTTTATTCACAATTTTAGATAAATCATTTAAACTTAAGTTTTCTATTGTTTTATTAATTTTAAAGAAATTGTCTAATTCCTTCACTAAGTTTCTAGGGTATCTAGATTCTATAATCATATCTCCATAAGTCCCTACATAATATGACTTATCAAATGATGAACTTGATGGAGAGATATACATTTTTACACCAATACTTAAATAGAATTTTCTAATGTTTTTATCTAAGGGGGTGTTATCTGTACTTAAGATATAAGATTTAATTCCTTTTTTCTTTAATTGGCCCATTAACCTACTTTCCCTATCTAGATGCAATAAGCCTTCCCAAGCATGTGCGGCTTGATAAACGTTTATGTTTGGATTCCCAGGTTTAAAATTTTTAAACCATTCATCAATTAGATTTTGCCAGAATTTTATCATTTCATTTAAAGAATTAAAAGTAAATACTGAAATTTCTCCTTCAATGCTTTCTTCTTTTTTATATAATTTTTTCCCTTCGTATATCTCTAAATATAATTCATCCAAAATTCGTTTGCTTTCTTTTACCCATTCTTTATTAATATAAAAGGTTTTATTATCTTTTACTAAAATTTTAGAATTTACAAGTTCTAATAAAGCCTTTCTAACAGCTTGGAATGTAACACTTTTACCATATCTCTTTCTAATAAAATTTGTTAATTCAATAATTTTTAGTGGATATTCTTTTGTTAATATTGTGAACACTAAACTCTTCACATTAGTCTTTTTCCCAAACGGCAATGTGATCTCTAAAGTCATTAAATCAATTAGTTTAATTATATATTTAAACTTTTTGGTTTAATCTTTATTGAACCATACATATATTAATTTTATAATAGCTACTATATAGTAATTAAGGTTGATATAGATATGTAGATTAATAAAAAAAATGAAAAAAATAATAGCAATTATAACAGGTGTAAATGGAGAAATAGGTTTATCCTATACAAGACATCTCTTAACCAGAGGGATAAATGTAATTGGAATAGGAAGAAAAGAAAGATGTGCTATCGGAGGGATAGATTATTTATGTGTAAATCTTTTAGATAAAGAACAAATAGGAAGGATAATACAAAAGATTCCCTTTAAGGATGTAGAAGAAATATTATACTTTCATTTAATAGGAAAGTTTCAATTCGAAGATATAAACCACCCTATAAAAGATGTTGATAAAGATGGGATTGATGATGAAACTTATAGTACAAACTATTCAACATTTATCAACTTAATAGAGCCTCTAATAGAAAAAATTAGAGAAGAGATTAGGCAAAAAAATAGAATAAAACTTAGTATGACTGCGATAGGGTCAATTTCAGATAAATATTCTGTTGAAAGATGGCAATCATTTTCAAAAACAAAAAAAATTTTAAAAGAAAGAATGCGAGAAATAGTTGATAGATATTATCTTGAAGATCAAGCCAGAGCAACCATAATAAATGTTAGCACTGTTTGGGGTTCCCAACTTGCATTTGAAAGACCACAACTTTATAATAAAATAAATAAGAACTTATTATATGCTGATGAAATAGTGTTAAGAAGTATAAACACTATACTAGATCGGGAATTACATTTCTGTGAAAAAAATATATTTAAACCGAGGGAGGACTTTGATTATACTATTTTCACTGATTTAAAAAAAGTAGATGAAAGATGGTATAAAGATATGCAAACATTTCAAAATTAAGATATATATCAAACTTATTCAAAATGAGATACAAAATGAAACCAATAAATATCATTAAAGAAACTGAAGAAAGATATTCAGAAGATAGTCATATTCTTGCAGGTTTAGACCGCTTAGAAGCATTGTTGAGAAAAGATAAATCATATAAGGATATGCCTATGGTAAGGTGGGGTAATTATATTAGCAATAATTGTGGAACTAAAACTTATTGTCAAACATCTCATGTTTTTGAAAAGGAGTTTGAGTTTTTTTGTTTTAGAACCAAAGCAATAATTTATGAGTTTACAACTAAACAAGACAAGGTTTTTGGGGAACCATTTAATTATAAGAGTCATGCATCTAATGAGACACGTAAGAATGGGGTGATTGTAGTTGATACTATCTATGAAAAAGCGGATATAAAAGGTACAAGTTTTGATAAAACTTATAAAGAATATTGTGCTTTAACAAGTGATTTAGTTTATTTTATAGGAGAAAACCTTTCAAATGCTAATTCTAGAATACAAAGAATAGATAGAAATAATTTAGTTAGCATCGAAACTATAAAACCAATTATTGTCAATGAACATTACGTATTAAAAAGTTTGGGCTTAAATTCTTTAGGATATGAAATAGTCTCCAAACCCCATATAGAATATGAGATAACCTTGAAAAATAAACTTTCGGAATTAGTATTTTTACGTACAAAACGTACAGATAAACATTTAAGTTTTAAAACAAAGAATGGACGGGTATATCCTTTAGTGTTTAATAGTTTTAATCGAGACTCTTTAATAAAAAATTTATAAGTTTATTATCAACGTGTGTTACTTTAGCATGAAATTCTTTCAAATAAGAATTCTCTAAAAATAATTTATCTGTCATAAAAACTAGTTAAGATATAGATTTATTAAGTTTTTTATTTAAATTTTTCAGCAATGTAATCTACAAATTCTCTAGTCTTGTCATAAAGCTGTTCTAAGGCCTCTATATTAATCTCGATAACCTCATCATTATGCATTACAGTCAAAGTAACATTTTTTCTAAATTCTTCTTTTTTGGTATACTCTGCCCTTTGTATTTTTCTCAACAAGAAATAGCCATTCATAGCATCAAGAATTATTATATCTATTTTATAATTCTCCCTTAATAGTTCAGCTCTTGAAACAGGTGTCAAAGGAATATTTTTTATTTTCTTTTTCTTTTTTAAAGATTCCAAAGCATGAATTATTGCGTTATCATAACTTTCGAGTAATCTATGAATGACATTTTTAATTACGTCAGTAGTTCTGGTATATTTCAGAGTAACAAAGAGTAAATGATCTGCTCTCTTTATCTCTTCTTTAGCTTCGTTGAGTTTGGACATTTTTGAATATTAAATTTATTTGTTCAAAAAATCTTTTAGACAAATTGACATAGTCTTTGATTTT
>JBBSXG010000048.1:0-13566 GCA_038045885.1 Nanobdellota archaeon | reverse complement strand
TTATCCCTGGAATGAAATTAAAAAATAATTTATTTTTTTCTGAATGTGAAATAAGATATTAGTCCCGCTATAACAATTAAAAAAGCAATTACAACTCCTTTGGTATCTATTATTTTATTATTAGAAGTTGCTTCGCTAGTTACTTGATTTTTATTTTTTGGCTCTTCTATTTTTTCAAAGAATAAAACAGCTTTTGTACTTTCTATTCTTACTAAATCCACTTTTATATCATAAATATCATCTTTATCAAAATCTAATTTATAAGAAAACTGTCCATTTAAAGGAACGTAGAATGTTTCTCTTGAACCCTCTTTATTATAATAAAATGATTTTATCCTAGCAGAGCTTTTTCCTATTTGATCAATACTCATTACATACGCTTTATCCTTTATATAAAATGAAATTCCGTCTCCATCTTCCAATTTGTAAATTACTTGATTTTCCAAAGAGAAATCAACAGGTGTTATTAAGTTGTTTGTAGCAGTTGCTATTTGAATCAATACAATAAAAATTAGTACAAATAATACTCTTTTCATAAAATAAAAAAAGAAGAAAAAGGTTTATTTACCTTTCGTTTTTATCTGTTTTTCTTGCTAAAGTACCAGATTAACAATACTACAACAACTATTATCACTAAGATCCAAACCCATGTTGATGAACTTCCTTCTGTTGTTGGAGGCTCAACTGTTGGTTCTGGAGTTGTTGGCGTTTCTGTTACTTCTGTTATCGTTTTAAATATCAAATCCGCTTTGCTATTTGTAATTGATTTTAGCATTACAGATAAGTCCATCTTGCCGTTGTCATTTAAGTCAACTTCTTTTGTTTCTCCAACATTTAATGTAACTTGACTTGGCGTTGAAGCAAATTCAATTGTTGCACTTGTACTTGTTACAGTTAATACCTTAGCTGTATGGCTTTGTCCAGATATGCTGAAGCTTATTCCTCCGGATGCAGGTATGCTTGTATAAGTATCTGAGGTGCTTAATGCTCCTAATTCAGTTGTTACCCCTTCTGATACTGTTACTGGATTTTCAGCTGAAGACCCAGCTGAACTGCCCCCTCCTCCACCGCCACCAGAATCCCCACCTCCACTGCTTGTTGCTGAAGATACTGTAAATGTTCCTGAGGTTGAAGCAGATCTTCCTACGTTATCTACTGTGGCACATTGTACTGTATATGTTCCTGGTTCATTCGTGTGATCTCCTGTAAACGATTGTTCTGTTCCACATCCAGTTGCAGTAATTGTTGAACTACCTGGTTTTGTTACTGTCGTTGTACAGGACGCTAACCCGCTAGTGTCTGTCCCAGTACATGTGTATCTTATAGTTTGGTATAAGCTTATTGAAGTATCACTTGGTGCAGTTAATGTGGCTGTTGGAACATCTACATCCCTGCCTAATACATACTCTGCATTTGAGTTATTAATTATTTCTGAGTTATTATACAGGTCATAAACTACAAACACATACTTGAATAATGTTCCGTCAGAAACACCCTGACCCCACGTCAAGTTTGAAAAGTTAAACTTATACATATATTCTGGTGCTGATGCCAATGCTACATCACTTCTTGTTGATAATGCGGGGCTTATAGTAAACTGAGCACTTGTATTCTCAACTATATTACCATTGATTGTATTATTATTTCTACCATCGAAGGAGATAAATGTACTTTTAGCACTAACATTTCTGTAAATTTCATTTCTAATTGCTGTTAGATTTAATGAACCTCCAGTGCTGTTATATATAAGTACGACCCTATCTACATTATAATCGGTTACAGATATTGTTATATTCACACCTTGATGAGTACTTGTTTTGTCGTACTTTAAGTATTGCGTACCGCTAAATGAAGTTCTTGTGTTTGTTCCATCTGTTACATTAGTTCTTGCCAATCTTGGTGCAAGACCATCTACTCCAAGTAAAGCACCAAAACCATTATCTATTACAGTATTTGCCATATTAGCACCACTTGCATTGTATACAATAACGGTCCAATTATATACTGCTTCTGTGCCGTTGATTGCAGTTACATTAAAACTAATGTATAAAGATTCGAAAGCGCCATTAGGCCCCATAACCATAGATGGATTACTAACTCCAATGCCTGTAACATTTATATGTATTAAATTACTCGTTGTATTTATTGACCAATTACTTCCAGCTCCCTGTCCTAAGAGACTCCAACCTGTAAATGAGGCATTTGCAAGTGCCGAAGTTTGAGCTACTCTCTCTAAACTACCATAGCCAGAAGGTAATGAGATATTAATAGTTGTTACATTATTATTTGCAGTGAACATTAATGAACCAGGTACGGAGGTTGTTCTATTTGAAATATTTATTATATAAACAATAACTTCTGTATTTCCTCCACGAGTCCAATTTGCTAAGTCGGGGTATAGTGCCATATTACAATTTGAATCGCCTGAAAGTACATTACTTCTTGCACATCTTCCAGGTTGCGTACCATTTTGTTCAGTAGTTGCGTTTATCGCATTCAAAGAATTCCTATTGTCCCTATTAATTACACCAATACTATCAACAACACTTGTAAAATAAACACCAACTAAAAGTAATATTAAAATTGAAATATATAAAATCCCCCTCTTTTTATTAAACACCATTATAAATTCCCCTCCTTTTTATCATTACGAGTAATCATAATAACTAAAAAAATATAAACTTAATAGGTATATAAATCTTTCGCCTCTTTCTAATGTTTATGAAAAAAATTTATTATATCCTGAAATCTTGGTCTCCTTCAATAATGTATATGGCATTTATTTACTATTTATCTTCATTGTCGAAACCTTTAGAATCTTTGTTTTCAGATCAGATAATTTTTTATTTTAACTTGCACGACATCACTTATCATATTATTGAATATATGGTCTTAAGCTTCTTACTATATATTGCTCTAAAAAAATCAAGCAAAAATCCTTCAACTTTTGCAATTTTAATTACATTAATTTATGCAATTACAGATGAAATTCATCAATATTTTGTTTTAGGCAGGGTTTCAAGTGTTTTTGATGTTGCTTTCGATTCTTTTGGAGCAATTGCAATGCAATCTATTGTAAATATTTATAATTATGTCAAAAATAATAAAGATAAACAACTATGAAAGATAATATGTATGAAAATAAAAGCTATTCAGAGCATTTTCAAAAACTTCGTGGAAATTTAAAGATCTTAGATAAAGACAGCAGGAAGATTAAAACAAACAAAATATTAGCTGTAATAAAAGATTATGCATCTAAATATAATAAAAATTTAAAAGATCTTACTTGTTTAGATATAGGATGCAGCACTGGGCTAATAACAAATTTTATATCTAAAGATTTTAAGAATACTTTTGGAATAGACACAGATTTTAAGGCAATTGAACTAGCTAAAAAACTTTCTAATAAAAACTTAAAATTCATTAAAGCATCCGTATTAGACATGCCTTTCAGTGATAATTCTTTTGATTTAGTCATCTGCAACCATATTTATGAACATGTTCCTGATGCGCAAAAAATGTTTAATGAGATTTATCGTGTATTAAGAAAAGATGGGTTCTGTTATTTAAGCGCTGGAAATAAATATAATTTGATAGAAGGACATTATAAACTGCCATTTTTATCTTGGTTACCTCAGTCTTTTGCAAATTCATATTTAAGAATTGCTAAAATGGGAGATATATACGAGGAAAAACATTTTTCTTACTTTAAAATTAAAAGAATGTTGAGAAATTTTAAGATAGATGATTATACTTTAAGGATAATTAAAGAACCAGAAAAATATTTTTTGCGGGATATGATTAAAAATAAATCTTTTATTTCCTATGTTCCAAATTTTATATTTGAATTATTTTATCCGTTAATTCCAACTTACATCTTTATAATTAGAAAATAATGCCTTCTATTTTTTCATTAGCTTTTTCATAATCTTCCAAATCATCTATTTCCATCCAATTGCCTTCATTTATAAACACAGGCTGAAAATTTATTTTATCTGCAATCAAATTTATTGGCTCCACAAAAGAACAATTTATATCTCCATTATTTATAATCTCAGTTGCTTTTTTAAAATATTCTTTAACAGCTTCTCTAGAAAGTTTATAAATCCCAACAGCATCGCCTTTTACTTCGCCAACCAAATTTTTTCCGAGTTTTTTTATTGTATTGTTATAAATTACCGCCCTCATAGAATCTTCTTTTATTTCAGAAGCAACAGCTATTGAATTTTGCTCGCTATCTAAGACATTTTTTAATATTTTTTTATTAAATAAGATATCAGCATTAAAAAATATAATTTCTTCGTTAATATCCTTCATTGCTAACCATAAGGAATACATATTGTTTGTTTTGATGTAATCTTCGTTTGTTATATAACCTATATTGCAATTTTTATATTTATTCCCCAGCCTATTTATGACAGAATCTTTTTTATAGCCAACAACAATTATAACCTCACTAATATTATGCTCTGAAATATTATCCAACATATGTTCTATTATTGTTTTATCACCTATTTTTACCAAGCATTTTGGATTATCCTTAGTATAAGGTCTTAATCTTTTACCTTCTCCGGCAGCACAAATTATTGCTTTCATTTTTAGTAAATTTCTTTATTTACTATATTTGGCGGAATTTTTCCACTTAAAACAGCAATTATGTTCCTTGAAACAGCTTCCCCCATTTCTACTCTTGTCTTTATAGTTGCAGTTCCTATATGGGGGGTTAAAATTACATTTTTTAATTCCTTTAATCCTGAAATTAAATTTGGTTCATTTTCATATACATCTAAGGCTGCCCCAGCTAATTTATTTTCTTTCAACGCTTTTACTAAAGATTTTTCGTCAATAACCTTGCCACGAGACGTATTTATTAAATAAGCATTATCCTTGATTATTCTTAAATTATTTTCATTAATTAAATATTCTGTGCTTTGATTTAATGGAACATGTAACGAAATAAAATCGGCCTCTTTTAACAGAGTGTTTAATTCAGAAAAATTAAAATCTTTTTCTTCATAATCTTTATCCCTTGTTCTGCTATAATAAAAAACTTTCATGCCAAAGCCGTATTTAGCTATTTTTGCTACTGTTTTTCCTATTTTACCTAATCCAATAATGCCTAGGGTTTTTCCCCTCAATTCTTGTCCTAAAAATATATTTGGGGACCATTCTTTGAATTCTCCATTCCTTACAAATTTATCTGCTTCAGGAATTAATCTTGATAAAGCTAAAATCAATGCCATGGTGTGTTCTGCAGTTGCATTTGTAACTACATCAGGAGTATTTGTTACTGGGATCTTTTTCTCACTAGCCGTTTTTAGATTAATATTGTCATAACCTGCAGCATAGTTGGCTATTACCCTCAAATTTTTGCCGTTAGAAATAATTTCATCATCTATTTTATCTGTAACCATGCAAAATAATGCATCAGCCCATTTAATATTTTCTATTAATTCATTCTTAGAGATGATTTTATCTTCATAAATCTTAATATTATAATTAGCTTCTTTTAACAATCTTAGTCCCTCTTCCGGTATTTTTCTGGTTACAAAAACATTTACCATGGAATTAAATTAATAAAAATCTTTAAAAGGTTTTCTTAATTGTCAAGTAAACCTTGTACTTGACGAATTTTGTTTTCTGAATAGAACATGCTTAAGGACTAATTATCCATTTGGCTAAGTCTTTAAAAGTAATTTGCCGAAGACCTATATTTATTTACTTCCCAAGGTTTACTTTACATTGATAAGCTAAAGTTACAATTAATCTATTAGACCCCTTTTGGTCAAGATTCTTTTATGCTCATCTAATTGTTTGTGCTCTGGAGGAATATTCGCCCAATCTTCTATCCCCTTTAAACCATTTTTTTGACTAAAAAATGGTCTAAGGTTTAGATAAGGGTGCTCTCTGTTGTTAGGCAGGCTTTTAACATGGCATAAATACATCCTTCCACCTTCTTCTATACTTACATAACTTCCTTCTAATTTATAAATTTCTTTTAATTTTTTAACGTTTACTTCTTCAAAATCTATTTCTCCTTTGATAATTACCTCTTCAATTATACTTTCGATATTATAATCCTGGTTTCTTGAGGGAATAATATGTTTGTGTGCATGAAAAACACTTTGCCCCCATATTCCGTATTCAATTAAAAATGGTTTAGCAAATTTTTTTGTTATCTTTTCTATAAATGACTCCTTTAATCGCTGGTGCTCTTCTTCTAATAAATCCGGCAGATCGCCAAAGCATCTATAGTGTTCTTTAGAAACCAATAATACATGGCCCGGGGCCATTAATCCAAAACCAACTTTAATAAAAAAATTATTTCCATTACTAATTATATCTTCCTTGTATTTTTCTTCGTCGCAAAAAACGCAAGCGTCCATAAATTTGTGCCCACTTTAAAATTTATAAATATTACTGATCCAGGCTATTTAAAAAGTTACACATCCTTTCTACACCGTCTACAGACCTGCTGTTTGTTAAAGAAATCCTAAATATATTATCATCTCCAAAATCTATTCCGGGTGCAACAGCTACTTTAGCTTCTCTTATTAATAATTCTGCTAAATCTAAAGAACCTTTTATTTTATTATTTAGATAATTACCAATATCAACACATAAATACCAGCTTCCTTCAGGTTTAATTATTTTTAGCTTAGTATTCTTAATTAAATTTTCAGATTTCTCTAATCTGCCTTTATAAGTATTAACCTCTTCCTGTATTTCTTGTTTCATAAATCCATTAACATTTCTTAAAGAAGTTATTCCAGAATATTGTGTTACTGGATCTACACATACAATATTATGCTGCTGAAACCTTACCAAATAAGGGATTAATTCATTTGGTATGATGGCATAACCTAACCTCCTGGTGTACATATGATGCATTTTAGAAAAACCATTAACAAAAATTACTTTATCCCTTTCTGGATTAAAAACTTGTAATACGGAAGTAAATTTATTATAAACAAAACCATCATAAATTTCATCAGATAAAATGTAAGCTTTACCATTAACCGTATCAAGCATTTCTTTGAATTCATCTTGGTTAATCACATTGCCTAATGGATTTCCAGGAGAGTTAATTACAACAATTTTCGTTCTATCTGCTTTAAATTTATTTTTGAAATCATTTAAGTCTATTCTGCCATTAATAACATTGTAATAATCTTTATTGGCATAAACCATCTCGGCCGCAGCACTATATGAAGGGTAACCGGGACGAGGCAATAGTATAGAATCTCCTTTATTTATTAATATTGAGAAGATAGACCATATTATTGGACTTGTGCCATTGTTAACAAAGACTTGGCTGGTGGAAAAATTAACGCCATATAAATTTTTATAATGATTAACGATTTCTTCTCTTAAATGAATTAATCCCTGCGGGTCAACAATATTGCTTTTAATATAGTCATAAATTTTCTCTTTGAACTCATCTTTTACGTTTTTAGACATGTCAAGTTCAGATTTTCCTAGATTAAGTTTAATTATATCTCCGCCTTTAGAAATTAATTCATTAGCTACTTTATCTATTTTTAATACATAAAAATCAGGTACTTTTGAAATATTGTCTGAAATTTTTAATGACATCTCTACCACCTTTTATATATAATTTTTAAGATTTAGGTTTATATTTTTAGTTATAGCAACATTAATAAAGATATCGCTCCATAACCCAAGAGTAACAAAGAATAATAATTGCCTAAAAGAGTTATCATCTTTTAAGGTATTATCCTTGATTTTTTCTAAATGTTTTATTATAGAATCCTCTTTGTAAACACCCATTTCTTTTAATTTATTTATAGATAATACTGAACTTGCTATGCTAATTAAATCTTCTTTAAATACTTTTGATAATGGCACTACCATAGGCAGCTTTCTTCTTTGTAATATCTCTTTGGGCAGATAATCTTTAGCTGCATGTTGCAATACTATTTTTTTATTATTTCCAAAGAATTTAAACTTACTCGGAATCTTTAATGCAAACTCTACTAATTCATAATCTAAAATTGGAACGCGCATTTCATGTGAATTAGCCATGCTTGTTTTATCAACCATCTTAAGTTGGTAATAAGGCAGCTCTGTTTTTATTTCGTATAATAAAGTAGGATTTAATTGTGAACCGTCATTCTTTAAATTTTTAATCATTTGTGCATATTGGTTAAATATTTTACTTTTATCCTTTAATAAATCATCTTTAAAAAATTCTTTGTCATCTTTATTAAAAACACCAGAAGAGATGTATTTAACTTTATCCTCAAATTTCATTTCTATTTTTTGTTTTAATTCATAATCGTTATTATTTTGTAATTTTGTATAGGCATCATATCTATTATATCCTGCAAATATTTCATCTGCACCCTGCCCAAGTAAACTTACGGTTAACTTTCCTTTTGTTCTATTAGACAAGAAATAATAAGCTAATATTGCCGGTCTGGTGAAAGGAAACTCATAATGCCATACTATCTTTGGTAAAGCTTTTGCTAAATCAGAAGAATTTACATAGATTTCGGAATGATTTGTTTTGCAATGCTCTGAAACTATTTTAGCATATTTATATTCATCTTCCTCTGTACCGAATCCTAGGGTTACTGTTTCTACAGGTTTTTGAGAATATTTGCTTGCTATTGCCGTTATTATGCTAGAATCTAAACCGCCAGATAAAAATACCCCCAAAGGAACATCACTAACTAACTGCATTTTTACAGACCGTTCTAATAAATTTCTTACTCTATTAGAAAAATAATCTAAAGATTCATCAATCTCGTTTATGTTAGGGTTCCAGTAATTTTCTATGTTGATTTTATTATTTACTAAAGTTAGATTATGGCCGGGTTTTAACTCATTTATATCTAAAAATAGCGTTTTTCCAAATATGGGATATGCACAAGCAATTATTTCTTTAAGAACATCCTTATTTATCTTGGTTTTTACATCTTTACTTAATAATATTGCTTTAATCTCTGATGCGAATATAAATTTTCCATTTTTAAAATAATAATATAATGGTTTAATGCCCAAATGATCTCTCGCTAGAAATAGTTCTTTTTTATTATTATCCCATATGGCAAAAGCAAATATACCATTAAATTTCTTTACACATTCCTTTTCATATTCTTCATAAGCATATAAAATTACTTCAGTATCTGTTTCAGAATTAAATCTGTAGCCTTTTTTTATTAAATCATTTTTTATCTCTTTAAAATTATATAATTCGCCGTTATAGGTTATAACTAAATTTCCTTTTTCGTTTACAATAGGCTGATTTCCTTTACTAGAAATATCTATAATGCTGAGTCTTCTATTTCCAAGAGAAATTTTATCATCTACATAAGTCCCTTGGTTATTAGGGCCACGATGTGCAATTATTTCACACATTTTTCCTATAAGTTCTTTATCACTAAAATTAAAACCACAAATTCCACACATTTTCCTTCACGAATATTTATCTTTAATATAAATTTATAAATCTTATGCAAACAAAAATAAGATTATGTCCCCAACATTAACACCCGTTAGTCCGCTAATTAAGTTAGCATTTAATTTTTTTAATATACGATAAGAATCATGTTTGCTTAAATATTTGTCTAAATTATACCTTTTTATCTCTTTGAACGAGTCTTTATCAATTATTGCACCGCAAGACTCTTTAATATAATCAATTCCATCGCTTGCTATGGAAGCGATTGCAAAATTCTTAAATTTTTTATGATCGAAATATTTTAAACAAGCTAATATAAACTCTTGGTTTCTGCCGCCTTTACCAAATCTATCCTTTAAGGTTACTGTGGTCTCTCCTCCATAAATTATTAATAAAGGCGGACTTATTTTTGCTTTGTTTAATTTGTCACATATATGCTTAGCGATTAAACTCGCTTCGCCTTGAATATTATTGATAACAGCAATCTTTAACCCAAGCTTCCTAGCAAAGTTTTCTATTTTACTTATTAATGTATTGTTGCTTGCTAATAAAAATTGTTTAACGTTGCTTAAATCTTGTTCTTTCATGAAACTTTTATTTTTAATAAAATATTCAAGCACTTTTTTAGGAATCTTGTTTTGTAACTTGTATTTTTTAATTATATTTAATGCATCCATGAATGTTGAAGTATCCTTTGTTAATGGTCCTGAGGCAATTATTTTCATGTTATTCCCAACAACATCGGATACAACCAAAGAAATTATTTTGCTGGGGAAAAAATATTCTGCTAATTTTCCGCCTTTTACTTTCGACATCTTCTTCTTAATAATTGTTATTTCATAAACATTCGCCCCAGATTTTATCAATTCAATAATTACCTTTTTCTTATCTTTGAATGAAATTTCGTCTATTGGATAAGGTAGTAATGAAGAGCCCCCCCCAGAGATTAAGGCTATAATAACATCATTCTCATTTAAATTAAAATTTTTTTTAATATCTAAAATTTTCTTAGTCCCATAAACTCCTTTTAAGGAAGGCAACGGATGGTCAGCTTTATTTATAATAATTTTTTTAGGCTTATTCTTTATAAAGTTCGTATTAACAAATCCATATGTTATTTTTTTTCCCCCTATAATTTTTTCTAATTCAAATGCCATTTCTCCGGACATTTTTCCAGCACCAATAACAAAAATTCTTTTATTTTTTAAATTAAATTTTTGATCTTTAATTTTTAAGTTTCCATTTTCAAGCTTCACTATTTTCCCAATAAAACTTTTTGGAACTAAACTTTCAATTCCAGAACTAGCTAATTCTAGCAATAATTTTTTTTCTTTGCTTGTTGCAATTTTTTTATAGTTTGAAAATATCATCTAATCTAAATATCAATAGATAAATTTAAAAATGTGCCCTCTAGATTAAACCCATGGTAAAAGAGAAATACACCCTTACAGACATTGCAAAAGTCAGAAAAAACTACAAAATATTTGACTATTTAATTTATACCCGAATTTCACAATATATTACCTTGCCTTTATTATATACTAAAATAACCCCGAACCAGGTTACTATTCTTTCTTTAATATCAGCTGTTATTTCATCAATCTTTTTTGTACAAGGGAATTATGTTAATGTTGTTTTTGGAGTGATATTTTTACAATTAGCGCATATTTTTGATGCTGTAGATGGTGAATTAGCAAGGGTAAAAAAAATGACCTCTAAATTTGGGGGGTTTTTTGATGGAGCAATTAACCATGTTACATATTATCTAACAATTCCTGCTATGGCTATTGGGCATTTTTCAACAAATAAAGATCCAAGTGTTTTGATATTCGCAATATTTGCACTAGCTAATATATTTTTAATTTCTGGATTAAAGTTTATGTTTAAAGCAGATGTTCCCAGGAAAGAGGCGGGGCACCAAATTCACTTAGGGAAAGGCCTGATTATTGGTGGTTTTAGTACACACGTATTTATTCTGGGGTTGGGTGCGTTGTTAAACCAAATTTATTACACATTATTATTTTTAGCAGTAGCAGGAGCTTTAGTTTGGATAAGGCAATTTTATTCTTATTATAAACTTTGTAAGAATTAAATATCTTTAAAAATTTATTTAATAAAGAATTTTTATGAAAAACTTACTCATTATAAGCACAGCATATCCTCGTTATAAGGGAGATTTTTATGCAATTTTTGTGAAAGAACTAGTTGAAAATTTAAAAAACATCAATACAACAGTATTGGCTCCTCATGATCCTTTATTAAAAGAAGAAATTAGCAATATAAACGTTAAGAGATTTCATTATTTTTATCCCCTAAATTTACAAAAATTGGCTTATGCATTATTACCAAATTTAAGAAAAAATCCATTATTATTAATAGAACTGCCTTTTTTCTTGTTATCATTTTTATTTTCAACAATAAAATTAGTAAAAAAAAATAAATTTGATATAATAAATTCGCAATGGCTGATCCCTTCTGGATTAATAGGAGCATTATGCAAAAAATTATTTAAAATAAAACATGTTTTAACCACTCATGGAAGTGATTTAGAAACACTAAATAAAATTCCATTTAAAAAACAATTGGCAAATTTTATTTTCAGCAATTCAGATCATATTTTTTTTGTAAGTTCTTATAGTAAAAATCTTTTTAAAAATTTAATTAAAAATGAATATAAAAAAGAATTGCATAAAAAATCATTAATCTTGCCAATGGGGGTTTATACTAATAAATTAAGAAGCAAAAATAGCGTATCTAAAATAAAAAAACTTTACAATATAAAAACAGACAAGAATATAATTTATATTGGAAGAATTGAAAAGAGAAAAGGCTTAAACTATTTAATTGATGCAATGCCGGTGATTATAAAAAAGATTAATGCAATCTTGTTTATTTTAGGTGAAGGACCAGGAAAAAAAGCATTTGAATTTAAAGTTAAAAAATTAAATTTGCAAAATAATATAAAATTTTTAGGCCATACCTATGGTCAAAAAAAACTAGATCTTTTTAAATTAGCAGATATTTTTGTTAATCCGAGTTTAGCTGAGGGAGTTCCTGTAGCTATATTAGAAGCTCTTTCAAACGGAAAAGCTATAATTGCTACAAATGTTGGGGGCGTTTCAGATGCTATTAAAAATGATTATAATGGGTTATTAATTAAGCCTTCTAGCAAAGAAGAAATTTCTAATGCGATAATTAAATTGTTTAATAATTTTAAACTAATGAAAAAGCTATCAAAAAATGCTCTTAAAATAAGCAAAAATTATGATTGGAAAATTGTAGCTAATGAGTATCAATTAATTTTCAATAAATAGCTTTTTAAGTTTTCCTTATTGAATTAAATAAAATGTATAAAGGAAAAAGAATTTCATTAGTAATTCCAGCACATAACGAAGAGAGGTTAATAGTTCCTACCTTAAAAAATGTTCCTAAACTAATTGATATGATTTATGTTATAGATGATGCTAGTACAGATAATATGTTTAATGTTTTACTAGAATTGCAAAAAAAAGACAAAAGAATTAAGATAATAAAACATCATAAAAACCGAGGTGTTGGTATTGGAATAATTCATGGTTATAAAAAATCGTCTCAAGAAGGATATGATGTTGCTGTTGTTGTGGGCGGAGATAATCAAATGGATTTATCAGAAGTTACAAAATTTTTAGATCCAATAATAAACAATGAAGCAGATTATACGAAAGGAAATAGGTTTATGCATGGAAGTGCTTTTAAAGACATGCCTGGAAAAAGATTTCTCGGAAATTCTATCTTAAGTTTTTTAACTAAATTCGCTTCTGGATATTGGAAATTATTTGATACGCAAGATGGTTATACTGCCATTAGCAAAGAAATGATAGATAAGGCAGACTGGAGCAAGGCAATGGTTGGTTATGGTTATGTTTCTGATTTTATTATATTGTTGAATGTTTATAATGCTCGTATCAAAGATGTTCCTCGAAGAGCTATTTATCTACCCGGAGAGAGACAATCTCAAATTAAAATTGTTAAATACATGTTAAAAGTTGGCCCTAGGGTAATTAAAAAATTTTTCTGGAGGCTAAATAATAAATATATATTTCAGGATTTTCATCCATTAATATTTATGTATTATTTTGGAATGTTATTTTTATTAATTG
>JBBSXG010000047.1:0-5901 GCA_038045885.1 Nanobdellota archaeon | reverse complement strand
CCTATCTATATCATATAAATTGTATCTGTATACTTCCCAACCAGCTTTTTTTAGATAATACTCTCTTATTTTATCTTTTTGATAACCTTCTTTAGTATAATGTTTATAATAACCATCTATTTCTATTATAATTCTGTTGTTTGGAAATTGAAAATCTGGTCGATAATATGTTTTACCAGTTATATCTTGTTTATCAAAGTGAAAATCTTCTCCTTCTTTAAAGTTCTCTCTTAAAAAATCAAGAAATTTTTGTTCTACTTTTGTAACTCCACCAGGATATTGTATTTTTTTAAGTCTTTCTAATTCTTCAGGATGCTCTTGCAGATATTTTTTATGTGCTAAGGAAAGTTTTAAACGTTGTTCTGGTGAGAGTGCAAATTTTTGCCTATGAATTTTATAATTTTCAAGCCTGCATTTTTCATAGTATTTATTTATTCCTTCTTTTATCTTATGTGCCCAATTTTTAACCGGATTTCCTTTTAAAGATTTACTTAAAATTTCTCTTCTTTTTTTGCCTAATTCTTCACCATAAAGTTCTTCATATATTTTTCCTTTGCTATATGTTTCTGCTTGTTTTATTTCTACATTATGCTCTCTTAAAAGTCTCAAAATAGTACTTCTATCAACATTAAATCTTTCTGCAATTTTAATAGAGGATAAATTTTTATTTAGATACAAATCCAAAATTTCGTTAGTTGGTAAAATTTTTTTATTCCAAGCTTTCATTAAACCCTTTGTGCCTTTATTCCAAACATCTCTACCCTTTAAAGAATTACTTAAATTAACTTTCCATAGTTCTTTATTTTTAAATATTCTTCTCTTACCCCTATTTGAATTACTTATTTTTTCGCTTATTAGTTTGGCTTTTTCAGCTCCAAATCTAGCTGTATAACTTCTACTCATTACTTTACTTAGATTTAGTCTATGTTGTAAAGTTCTGAGTGGTTTAGGTCTACCTTTTAATGCTAAACTTAACTTCACTTTTTGTTCCGTTGTAAGAATTGGGTGATTGTATTTAGACTTCAATTTAGATATCTCTTTATATTCATCACCAAAAGAAGCTTTAAAATAATTTCCAATCGTGGATCTATCTAACCCAAATCTATTAGAAATCTGTGCTGTTGTCAACTTTTTTTTATTTTTGTACTCTAAAAAAAGTTCTTTTATTTGGTCTTCAGATAGCGTTTTTTTCATATTTCCGTCGACAAATATAAGATTTTTGGGTTTATAAAGCTTTGTAGCAAAGTTGTCCATGTGTCCTTTGGAATGTTAAAATTTAATTCACTTTTTTTAAGTAATAAACCAAAAACCGATATATATACCTTAATTCTTTTACTATTTAATGATTTATACATATCGGGGTGAGAAAATTGAATAAAAAAATAGCTTATACAAGTTTATTTTTAGTTCTAACTTTATTTGTTATAAGTGCTTGCCAACAAACAGTTGGTGCTCCAACAACTTCCAACAGTGATACTACACAAGTATATGACAGTGGTGGAGGTGGAAGTAATACTCCAAATCAACCAATTTACTACTTTGAAAAGGATTATGTAAGAGAAAACTCAGGTAAAGAAATAACATTACTTAACACAGGTTCTAGTCTTTCTGTAATAGTAGATGTGGGTGGAGTCCAAGATAGTATTAATCTTGGTGAGACTAAGACAATAAATGGAGTAAGTATAACAAACACATGGGCATTCTATTTTGAAGATGTAAATAGAAGGGCCTCAGAATTAACTTACTAATTTTCTTTTTTTTAATTTATTTAGAAAGCTTTTTTAATAAACTAAATATTATTAAAATATGGCTAATTTAGAAATAGCTAAAATATTTTATGAAATAGCAGACATTCTTGAATTAAAAAACATTGAATGGAAACCAAGAGCTTATAGAAAAGCAGCTCAATCTTTAGAATCATTAGATAGAGATGTTGAAGATACTTACAAAGAAGAAGGAATTAAAGGATTGCTAGAAATTCCTGGTGTTGGAGATGCCATAGCTAACAAGATTGTTGAGTATTTAGAAACTAAGGGTATAAAGGAGCATAAAGAACTAAAAGCAAGTTTACCAAAAGGATTGTATGATTTAATGAATATAATGGGTTTAGGGCCTAAAAAGATTAAAGTTCTTTACAAAAAATTAAATATTAAAAATTTAAAAGATTTAGAAAAGGCGATAAAGAACCACAGAATCTCTGGATTAGAAAATTTTGGAGAAAAATCAGAAGATAATATAAAAAAAGCAATTGAGTTTAGCAAAGTAAATAATAAAAGAATTTTACTTGGACAAGCTCTTCCAATAGCTGAAAATATTGTTAATGAATTAAAAAAATTAAAGGAAGTTAATAAAATTAATATTGGTGGATCTCTAAGAAGAATGCAGGAAACTATTGGAGACTTGGATTTTTTAGTCACATCAAGTAATCCAAAAAAAGTTATTGATGCATTTACTAGATTACCAGAAGTTTCTAGAGTATTGGCAAAAGGAGAAACTAAATCTACAGTTATATTAAAACAAGGGATACAAGCGGATATTAGAGTTCTAGAAGATAAAAATTATGCTGGAGCATTGCAATACTTTACTGGAAATAAAGAACATAATATTACCATGAGATCTTTAGCAGTAAAAAAGGGTTACAAATTAAGTGAATATGGATTATTTTACAAGAAAGATAATAAAATGATTTCATTGAAAGATGAAAGAGAACTTTATAATAAATTAGGAATGCAGTATATTGAACCGGAATTAAGGCAGAATAATAATGAAGTTGAATCTGCATTAAAAAATAAATTACCAAAGTTAGTTAATTATGATGATATTAAAGGAGATTTACATGTTCATACTAAATATTCTGATGGAAAAAACACTATTTTAGAAATGGTTAATGCGGCTAGAGAATTAAATTACGAATATATTGCAATTACTGATCACAGTAAAGCAAGAGCAATTGCTAATGGATTAAATGAAGATAGAATATTAGAACAAATTAAAGAAATTAAAAAAATACAAAGTAAATTTGATGATATTAGAATATTTACTGGAATGGAAGTTGATATCAAATCAAATGGAGAACTAGATTTAGATGAAGATGTTTTAAAAAAATTAGATATTGTTATAGGATCGATACATTCTAGTTTTAAACAAAATAAAGAAGAAACAACTAAAAGACTAAAAAAAGCCTTTTCCACAGGATTAGTTAAAATATTTGGACATCCGACTACAAGAGTAATAAATTACAGGCCAGAAATTCAATTTGATTTTAAAACTATTTTTAGTTTGTGTAAAGAAAATAATATGGCTTTAGAAATAAATTCATTTCCTGAAAGATTAGATTTAAGAGATGTTTATGTTAGAGATGCTATTAATAATAATGTAAAAATAGCTATTAATACAGATGCTCATCATACTAGTCATTTTAGATTTATTAAATATGGAATTGCACAAGCCAGAAGAGGATGGTGTACGAGTAAAGATATAGTTAATACTTATGATTTAAAAGATTTTAAAAAATTCTTTAAGATAAAGTGATTATTTAAAATCTTTTATATCAAACCTTTTAATCTCTTTTATTTTATCAAAATCTTTGTCATTTGTTATTATTTTACTAATATTTTTATATAAAGCGCAGGCTAGATGAATAGAATCTCTTGGACCGAGATTATATTGCTTTAATAAAGATAAGCTGTCATTGATTATGGCTAAACTAACCTCGATAAATTTTAAGTTATTTAAATTTAAGAATAAATCTGAAACAATTAATGCTGTATTTTTGTCTTTTAACTTTGTTATTTTATTAAAGATTTCATCAAAAGTCAATGTTGAGGTAAATGCTTCTATTTTATTTTCTATTATTAAATCCAATATTTTTCTGCAAACTACGCCGTTTTCTTTATCATCAGTATAGGCAAAAATAAAAACATTTGAGTCTATGTAGAAGCTTTTTTCCATCTTTCCTCGAGCATTTCCTCATAGTCCTTATCTGAATCAACAATTATCTTTTTATGTTTTTTTGATACACTTTTAGCAATCATTTCAGCCATTTTTATATGATTATATTGGGGTTTTTTGATTAAAATGCCTTCGTCTTTTAACTCAAAAATGATTTCATTTCCAGGAAAGATTTTCTCTAAATCTCTAAATATCTTTGGAATAACAACCTGGCCTTTTGGTCCTACAGTCATCTTTTCTTGAATAATTCTTACCATAAGTAATACTCAAGTATAACTCATATTTAAACTTTTCTATTTTACAACATTAGTAAGCTATATAAATTACTAAAATTTCTTAATATCAATGGTAGTGAGAGTAAACAAAGATCAGAGAGTTGGCGTTTTTGTTGATGTGCAAAATATGTATTATTCTGCTAAAAATTTGTATAAGGCAAAAGTCAATTTTAAAGCTATTCTGCAAGAAGGCGTAAAAGGAAGAAACTTAATCAGGGCTATAGCTTACGTAGTTGAAGCTCAAGAATTAAAAGAAAAAACTTTCTTTGATGCGCTTGAAAATATAGGATTTGAGATTAAGGCCAAGGAATTACAAGTTTTCTATGGCGGAATGAAAAAAGGAGATTGGGACATTGGAATAGCCATGGATTGCATTGAATTAGCTCCTAAATTAGATACTATAATTTTAGTTTCTGGAGATGGTGATTATAAAGAGCTTATTGAACACTTACAAAGAGCAATGGGTTGCAGAGTAGAAGTTATTGCTTTTGGAAGATCTGCTAGTATAAAATTAAAGGAAACAGCAGATCATTTCATTGATTTAGATCAAGGCGCAAAGAAATTCTTATTATAATAATATATATTTTCTAGAGGTAGTCATGAGGACACTATGCGGGTCAAGTTTATAAATAAAAAGATGTTAATCCTTATATGAAAATAAAAAAATAGCGGAGAGAGGATTTGAACCTCTGACCTCCGGGTTATGAGCCCGACGGACACTCCAAGCTGTCCTATTTCAGCTTGCTAAGATGTCTTAAGCAAGACTCCGCTGTACAGTTGAAGTACCGAGATAAAATAACTAAAAGTTAATTTATAAAACTTACTAAATACAAATGAGCCTTAAATATATCACAAAAGAGGATGTTAAAGATTATTTTGTAGTAGAGAAAAAAGAAGATTGTTTTAGTTTGAATATTTCTAATATGACTAAACCAATTTTTGTTAAATTACCTTTTGCATTAAATGAGGACGTGGCTAGTTTAGCAGGTTTAATGCCCGACGGCAGTTTAATAAGAGATTTAATGAGAATTTATTTTCACCAAAAGAAAGATGATAGTAAAATTGAACTTTTTAATAGTTTAATCATAAGATTATTTTCTGATAAAATCTTGTTATTTAGGAAAACTGGAGGAAGGGGTGATAAACAGATTTATGTAAATTCTAAGACTCTTGCTTGGTTTTTTTATTATATACTAAAAATTCCAAAATCTGATGAGCCAATGAGAGTACCAAACTGGATCTTTGAATCTAATAATAAAGTTAAAACTGAATATTTAAAGCAAGCATTTGATATGGAGGGGACTATCCTAAAAAAGTTGACAGAGATCAGATTTGTTAGCAAACATGAGCTATTTGTTAAAGATGTGCATAAGTTATTACGGGATTTAGGTATAAGATCCAGCATAACTTTTACTCCAAGACCAAAACAAATATCTGGTCAATATAGGGTCTCTATCTACAAAAAAGAGAATTTCATTAAATTTAAAAAAATAGGATTTAGAATTCCATTCTTAAAGAAAAGATTCGATGATTTATTAGAAAAATATAAGATATAACCTTTCTATAGAAACCTTTAAATTATATTATATGAACTAAATTTCGATGCCAAGGTCGCCTAATCTGGTATGGCACAGCACTGCTAATGCTGCGTCCGAAAGGACTTGTGGGTTCAAAA
>JBBSXG010000046.1:0-1202 GCA_038045885.1 Nanobdellota archaeon | reverse complement strand
TTTCTGCACAGGCAAATACTATAAGCAAGCTACACGTTTTTGAGAAGGAATTATTAGCAAAAGAACTCCAGAAAGAAATAAAAGAAATAAAAACATAGAATTGCTTTTGTATTAAAATAATTGTTATCTTTGCATGATTAACATACAATTAAAACATTATGCTAAGTATAAAATCAGGACGAAATTTTGGAATGCTAACTATTATAAAAGAAGATGGCAAGTTTATTCAGCCAAGCGGACAAGCACAAAGGGCTTTTCTTTGTAAATGTAAATGTGGAAAAGAAAAAAGAATAAGATTATCTGCATTGATTCATCATAGAACTATATCCTGTTCATGTATAAGCGGAGAGAGGTCGGGGGATTGCGGTAAAAGCAAAATTTATAATAAATGGAGGTCTATTAAACACCGATGCTATAATAAGAAAAATGCAAGGAGAAATATATATTTAGATAGGGGAATAAAAATGTGTCCCGAATGGTATAATAGTTACTTGGTATTTAAGAAATGGTGTTTAGAAAATGGATATAAAGATGGATTAACCATTGATAGAACAGATAATGATAAAAATTATGAACCCTCAAATTGCAGATTTGTTTCATCAAGGGATAACTGCAATAATAGACGTAATACTTTTAAGATTTTATACAAAGGAGTTAATTATCCATTTATGCAATTAATGAGAGATAAAAAAATAATACCCCATTTTCCATCTATAAAGGGAAGAATTAAAAGGGGATGGACAATAGAAAGGGCGATTGACACACCAATAAAAAAAGGAAATTATTTTAATAAAGGATATAATTATCCATATAAATAGTAAAAACTGACTACCACAAGCAGCATGGATTCAAGTGGGACCGGTTTGCGCTCATTGAGATAATTACGAAATACAAATCATGACAAAACTTGACAAGACAAAATTTGCCCAAATAAACCATCTGTCACGGATAAAGATTTTAATAATAAAAAAGTATGCAACTATCAAAGGAAAATCAATGTTGGCTGAAATGGCTTACCGGTAGAAGAAAGAATATGCCAATACTAATGATTGAGCTAAGGTCGCAAAAAGTAGTTGCGAAATTAATCCTATTTGAAAAAGGATTTCCAAAAACAATTACATCCAAGTCAAAGAAAAGTTTGGACGAAGCAATTACACAAGTAAAATCTAAATTTGGGTTTTACAATTTAGAAAAAGCAATCT
>JBBSXG010000045.1:0-2703 GCA_038045885.1 Nanobdellota archaeon | reverse complement strand
GAATAAGTATAGAGATATAATAGGTAGAGTAAATTTTACAGTTATTCATAAAGGATGGGGACATGAGTTAATTTATCATAATAATAAAGACTATTGTGCAAAGGAATTGTTTTTTATACGTGGAAAACGATGTTCGGCACATTTACATAATATTAAGGACGAATTATTTATTTGTATAGCTGGAGAAATTTTTATTGAATATAGTATGAAAAAACCAAAAGATGAATTAGATTTTAAGGATAATTCAAGTTGGTGTATTCTTAAACCAGGAGATAGTTTTCATGTACCAGTTGGTTTAGTTCATAGGATTACTGGGTTATCTGATATTAATCGTATACATGAGTTTTCTACTTTTGATGATCCTGTTGATAGCATTAGGTTAATTAAAGGAGATTAATGTTTTATAAAATATATTTTTGGTATATACATTAGTAGTTTTTTATGTTATAATATTGAATTATGATAGGTTATTTTACAAAGTTAACTGTAACAAAAAATAAGAAACGTTGGATATTTGCAAAAGATCGTTTTGTGGAATATGAAAAATGTGACGAAGTTTGGACAAGAGCATTAGGTTATGGATATGAAACAGATTGTGACCAGGAAATTATAATACCATGTGCAATGATTAGATCAATTCATGTGTTGGAGAGCCGATGACAATATTTAAGGAGCAATCATGAAGAAAGAATTAGTACGTAAGGGCGATTTGATGGCTTTTGTTGATTATGTTCGTGTTGATCAAGTATTGAATGGTGGAAACGATTTAAAAGTTTATGATCTAGATAGTAAATTTGATTTTAAAGTTCTTGGCAAAGATTTAGTAGAAAAATCTTTTTCGGCAGACCGTTATGAAGATGAGAAGAAAGTGACAAAGACCGAAGCAGCGGAACTATTAATTAAAGCATATAATCGTCCTTTTACAGTTGGTTTTACCAAATCAGATGGCTCAAGTAGAACCCTACGCGGTAGGTTATTATCACCAGAACCCCTTTTGGGGCGAAGTCATGTGGAAGACTTAGACATTACCAGCGGTAGTAGACTTCGTTTGGTTGATCACAGAAAAATAGAATTTTTAATAGTAGATGGTATTAAATATGTGGCGAAGTAATGCTCGAAGAATTAAAGAAAAAATATCCAAGATTTAAAGTTCAATCGACACCAATAACAAATTGTAAGGTATGTAAAGGTAAAGGAGAATTTAAAAATAAATTAGGATATTACACACCATGTTTATGTATTTGTATGAATGGCGATGAAGAAACGCGCATTTTGTGTACAGATGGATTACAATCAACTGTTAAAAAAATAAAGAAAGAATTAAAATGATTGAAGTAGAAAAAACGGAAAGTTCACAATGGCGTATGTCGCAAGATGAGCTATTTAATAAAATTGTTAAAAATGTTAAGTTGTCTAACTTAGATAAGTTATCTTCTAAAAATAAATATATATTTTATGAAAAATGTAAAGCAGATATAGATTCAGAATTAAGAGATAAACTTAAAATTTTAAATGGTCAGAAAAAGTCCATGCAAGAAATGTATGATATATTAAATCAATTTTTCAAAAATAGTACGATTTATCAAATAAATATTGATGATAATTATATTGGTTGTATAGAACATATTGGTCGTAACAGTTGGCGTTGTTATAAGATTTTAGAATATAAATTACACGTCGGTATATAAACATGTCATTTTTTAGGTATCCTGGTGGCAAGAATAAACTAAAAAAACAAATAATTACAAAATTATCAACCTGTAAAGGATTACAATATCGTGAACCATTTTTTGGTGGAGGTAGCATAGGTTTACAATTATTATCTGATGGGATAATTGATGATATTTGGATTAATGACAAAGATGTTGGAATATCTTGCTTATGGACTTCTGTTATTTTATTTCACGAAGAATTAAAAGAACGTATACAAAATTTTACTCCATCTATAAATAAATTTTATGAGATTAAAGATGAGTTGCTAAAACTAGATTTTATGCCAAAAAATATTTTTAGTTGTGTAGATATTGGATTTAAAAAATTAGCTATTCACCAAATATCATATTCTGGACTAGGTGTTAAATCTGGTGGACCATTAGGTGGAGTGAAACAGAAATCTAAATACAAAATAAATTGTCGTTGGTCTCCAAAATATCTTTGTAGAAAGATAGATTACTACAATAGTAAATTTAGAAACGTTAGAATAGAACGTGGTCTTTGTTCAAATCGTGATTTTCAAACGATAATTGAAGACGATTGTCCAGCTATTTTATATGTTGATCCACCATATTTTCATAAAGGTAATGAATTATATCAATGTGGTTTTACTGTACAAGATCATGTAAGACTTTGTCGATTATTAATGAAAACTAAACATCGTTGGGTATTATCTTATGACGATTGTTTAGCAATATGTAAAATGTACGATTGGGCAAATATTGAAACTATATCTACAAATTACACTATTAAACAAAGAAAAAACAATATTGGAGAATCTATCTCTGACGTAAAAACAGAACTGTTAATTTGTTCAAAGGAATAAAAATGTATTGTTTTATTAAAGATATGACGGTAGAGATAGATAATAATATTTTTAATTCTTTTACAAATTCTTTAGAAAAATTCTTAAAAGAACTAAGTAAACCAGGACAGTCATTAGATCATTATACAAAAAATAGAAACGCAAAACCTGGAAAGGTAAGAAAA
>JBBSXG010000044.1:0-4226 GCA_038045885.1 Nanobdellota archaeon | reverse complement strand
CTTTTCCATTAATCTTTCTTTCGAAAATTGGGAAATCTTTTTTTATTTTTTTTGCATCTATCATTTTATTTTCTCCTGTATTAGTGAATCAATTTCTCCAAAGTTGACTTTATTAACAACTTCCTGCAAAAACCCTCGGACTAAAGTAACCTTGGCTTCTTTCTCATTTAATCCTCTGCTCATAACATAGAATAATAAATTATCATCTAATTGCGAAACACTTGAACCATGTGTACATCTTACATCATTATTATTTATTTCTAGTTTAGGAACTGCGTTTGATTCTGCATTTTCACTTAGTAAAATGCTTTCTTGTTTTTGATATCCATTTGAATTTCCTGCATTCTTATTTATTTTTATTAATCCCTTGTAAAATGTCTTTGAATTATCGCTTAATGCTCCTTTAGTCAACATATTAGAGTAAGTATTGCGAGCATTATGAATTGCGTTTATACTGAAATCAAATTTTTGCTCATTATTTCCAACAAATACTGAAGCATGCTCGAATCTTGAATTTTCTCCATTCAGATTAACATTTACATTTGAATTAATTAATTTACTTCCAAAATTTAAGTCAAATAAATTAAATATTGAGTTTTTTTCTAGTTTAACTTCCCTTTCAATGTTATTATTTGTTGTTGCTGAGAATTTTTGTAGATTAATCAAATTTAATTTAGAATTTTCTTTCAAATTAATATCAAGATTTATTTTTGAGTCTTTATTTTCCGAAGTAAATATCATCATTAAATTTAATTCTGAATTTTCATCCATAAGAATAGAATAATCTTCATCTTTATTAACTAAGATTTTTAATTCTTTCTTTTCGTTTTTTGGAATTATTATTTTCATCCTAAACTGCCTTCCATTTCCAATTCAATTAATCTATTTAATTCTACAGCATATTCTATTGGTAGTTCTTTTACTATTGGCTCAATAAAACCATTGACAATCATCTGTGTAGCTTGTTCTTCAGTTACTCCTCTGGACATTAAATAGAATATTTGTTCCCGTGATATTTTTCCAACAGTTGCTTCATGGGCTATACTTGATTTATCCTGCTTAACTTCTATAGAAGGGATAGTATCTGAAGTAGAAATATCATCCATCATTAATGCATCGCATTGGACTTTGGATTTTGAATTAACTGCATTTTTGGCAACATATAATATTCCACGATATCTTGCAATTCCTCCATCTTTGGAAATGCTTTTTGATTTCACAATAGAAGTTGTATCTGGAGCAAGATGAAATATCTTAGCACCAATATCTTGCACTTGATTTTTTCCGGCATATCCTATACTTAGATGATCTGCACGGGCATTTTCACCAATCAACATAGAACAAGGATATACCATGCTTACCTTACTTCCTAAATTAGCTGTAATCCATTCTATTGTTCCATTTTTTTCCACTATTGCTCTTTTAGTATTCAAATTATAAGTATTATTGCTCCAATTTTCTGCGCTTGAGTATCTTAATCTAGCTCCCTCTTTTACAAACAACTCGACACAGCCTGCATGCAAAGAAGAATTATTGTATTTAGGAGATGAACAATTATGTACAATAACGCTGTTAGCAGTATAAGACTCATTTTCATCAACACCAAAATTATAAACAGGTTCTGCAATTACATTTCTTACTTTTATATCTTTAATTGGAACGTAAGCATAATCTTTATCGATGTAAAATCTTGTTGCTCTTTTTTTATTATATAATTCACTTTTAATTTTAATATTTACAATTTTTCCAAACTTTAACATAGATTCTCCGCTTATACCTAAAGTCCACATTGTCTTCCTATTTTCTTTTTTTCTAAATCTTTGATTCAAAAAAGCAAATATATTTAACCTTAGTAAAATTTCCTTACCTTGTCTTGCTAATTTTTCTGAGGTTGTATTAATTCTAAAAACTTCCTTTAAACCAGATTTGTGTTTTTTATTATAATAGTTACCATCTCCATAAAACCAAGATTTGATTAATTCTTTTTGTTTCTCTAAATTTTCAATCATCATCCATTGCGGAATTTTTTTATTACTATTTCCTTTACCAAATTCTTGCGCAAATAGTCTCCCTAATACAACAGAGCAAACTACAACATTTAATCCGTGATTTTTTTTATGATATGTCCTTATTGTCTTAACATTAAATAGTTTTTTTATTAAACTTTCAACTTCTTTTATGTATTCTTTTTCTTTTTCATTAAATGAGAAATTTAAATAAGAATTATTAGCGCTTGTACTACCCTCAGCTAAATAATAACCCGCTAATTTAAAAAAACCTTTGTTAGTTTTGACATTTAAATTTATTTTTTTCTTATTCTTTTCTATTTTAAATTTTCTATAGCTTAATGACTTCTTGACCTTGTTTATAGGGATAGTTAAATAATCGTGTTTATTTAGTTCTTTAGCTTTAACCCAATTAGTATCAAAAATTTTGTTCCTATCGTTTTTATATTTTCTTTTTACAGATAAAAACGGATGTTCTTCTGTTGTTTCTAATTCTAAAGAAGAATCGCCATAAACTTTTATTTTATATAATTTTCCAGTATAAGGTCTAGCTTGAGTAAAATATACTTTTTTATAATCACCTTTATGAGTTAAAACTTTATCTCCACTTTTTATTTCTTCTATTGGTTTAATATCTGGATTAGTTTGTATTAAAGTTCCTTTTGTAAAACATCCTTCGATATAAGAAGCTTCTGAATTTTTATCCAAAATAATTAAAGTATGTTCGAATTGTCCAAAAGATTCTGTATTCATTCTAAAATAAGCTTGTAGAGGTTGATCCAATTTAACACCTTCTGGAATATAAATAAATGTGCCTCCTGACCAACATGCACCGTGTAATGCAATATATTTATGCAGTGTTATAGGAATGCATTTTGTCATAAAATATTCTTTAATTAATTCAGGATATTTTTGCAAAGCAACATCCATATCCTCAAATATTACTCCTTGTTTAGCTAATTCCTCTTTTAATCTATGGTAAATAACAGTTGAATTATGTGCTATAATATTATTAGCAACAAAGTTATGATAATTATTTACTTCTATATCATATGTTTTTTCTTTTCCTATGTATTTTATATCTTCTATTCTTGAAAAACCAACATCTTCGCTACAATATTTTCTTATTGTTGTACCTCTTAAACTATTATATTTGCCAAAACCGGTTTTTCTGGATTCTAATCTCAATTTTTTAACAGGATGGGTACAAGGTATATATTTTGTTCTTCCAGTTATTTGAAGTCTATGTCCTACTCTCATAATTTCTTTATTTGTTACGTCCTTACTTTTAAAAGTAGTTATTTTAGAAGTATTGAGACCACAATATGCACAAAGTTCTTTTGTTTGTTTTAGAAGCCCATAATTTATACTTGTAATTATAATATCTTTTTCCTTTTTTCTTACTGTACCATCAGAATCTATATAACCTGCAATTAAAGCTAATTTTTGCTCTTTTGGAATTGCACTTACCCATTTGGGGATTTGTTTAGATTTCGCTCCACCCATAAATCCATTTTCTTTAAAAAATAGGCATATTTTAGTAGAATTTATACAAATTCTAAATTTATCTTCAGTTTTTATATTATAATCAAAATATTTTTTAATTATTTCCTTAATTTTATTTTTTAACTCAATTTGATTTTCGGGAACCGCAAAATTTAATTTCATTTTATCTTTTCCTTTAGTTCCTGTAATATACCCATCTCCTAAATAAAATCCGAATAGCCACATTATGTCGGTATTTGATTCTCTAGGAAATTTAACTTTTGCATAATTATTTTCTATATTTAAATTATAAATAGCACCGAATTGATTTCTCCCAACCACATTTTTTTTATATGTTATTTCTGAGAATTTGAATGATTTTCCGAAATCTGGCAGATTAGTAGCAATAGCAATAATATCTCCTTTTTTTAATTCGTTTAAATACCTCCATTCTTTGCTATACCTTGAACGTTGCCTACCTAATTTCCTTCTGTCTATAAGAGCAAGAAAAGGATGGTTATATGTTGCTTTAATTGTTTTTCCTCTAATCTTAATTTCAAAAACCGGGAGTGTTCCTTTGTCTAAAACTCCTTTTACTTTTGATTTAACAATTCTATTTGTTTTTTCATCCCATGCAAAAATTTTATCATTTTCTTTAATATCTTTTATTTTAACCATGCCTTCGGGGTTTGTTGGTATTAAAGTATCTTCTGTTAAGCAATCATATTGCCCACC
>JBBSXG010000043.1:0-6610 GCA_038045885.1 Nanobdellota archaeon | reverse complement strand
GGAATACTTAATTCAGTATCTAAAACAGGGTTTGCTTCATCTAAAGGCCTTCCAGAGATTAATCTGAATTTAGAAGCCCATGATTCTCCTTCTTCTAAACTAGGGATTATATTTGTCACACATTCGTCATAATCTTGATGCACAACAAATATAGGACTTTGCCCTATAGGCCCATTAATTGTTATATCTTGTATTTTTTGATCTTGTAATAAAATTTCGATTAGTCCAAATCCAACAGTATACCTTACTAAAATGTTTGCCAGTTCTTCGATTTCTCTAAAGCTTAGTTCTAATCCTCTATATTCTGCAAGTTCTTGTATTAAATCACGGCCAATATTAAAGAATGTCTGCCTCATTTTTTCAGGATCTGTAAATTCTTCTTTAGTCGGCTTGTGCTCGATTAAGGTTTTTCTTGCCAAATCTAATATTTCATATTTATCTTCAGAAATTTTAAATTCTGGAGGACTAACATGATACAAATGTTTGATATCTTTTTGCTGTTTTAAAATATTAATTTCTGTATTTTCATCCAATTTGTATACTTCGAGCTCTTCTGCATCTGTCGGAGGCTCTGCCATCAGCCTAGTAAACATAAAATCAGGAGTTATTTCTGGATTGAAGATTTGTCTGTAAATACTTCTATCTTCTCCGATAGAATAACCCGAGACAAATGGTTTTGCTAAAGTGATTAATTTTGTATCTTCAAATAATTTTTTTAGATAACTTAATAACTCAATGTAAGAATTTCTCAAACTTATTTCCTGTAAATTGTCTGTTTTGCCAACATTAATCTTTTCTTTCCTTAATTCTCTTATTAATTGAACATATCCTCCAATTGGATCTTGTTTTAATAATGTCAAAATAATATTCTGTAGTACAATTTTCCACCCTTCATAATACTTATTGGTACTTTCAGTAATTCCAAGCATAAGTAATCTCTTTTGCTTTGATAAATGATTGTATAAATTAGCTATTTCGATTAAAATTTGCGTTTGATCATAAGGATAAATATAATTTCTTCTTTGACTAAAAATTATCCTAGTTACATTCGGCACTTCAATCAGCAAATCGAGAACACTTGCCATGACCAAAGGATTATTTTCTATACTTGGAAGGTATGACCAAGAGTTAGCATCTATTTTTAGTACATTATCCTGAGCTTCTTTTATAACCTCATATCCCCTCGTATTTTTTTCAAATGGCATAATGATAATCAACTTAATTAATATAAAAAACTATTCTTTCACGAGTAATTAGAAAGATTTTTATAGTTACATTAGTAATTAATTCGAGAGATGAATATGCCGGACTTTCAACCAAGTGGTGCTGATGAACGAGTAAGGGTTCTTGAATCAAGATATTCTTTAATGCGCGATAGATTATTTTTAATAAATCAAAATATGATTGGAGAATATAGAAAATTAAACAAGGATATCAAATTTTTAAGCGATGAGGTAAAAGATGTTAAGAAAGATTTAACTGAAATTAAAAATTTAATGAGAAATTTTATTAACGAATTGCAGGGCTTTGCGAAAAAAGATGATTTGAAAGTTGTTCAAAAATATTTAGAAATAATAAATCCTGTTAATTTTATGACAGAAAATGATGTTAAGAAAATAATTAGGGGTGAGAAACATAGCAAAGGACACGCCAACAGAGAAAGTTAAAGATATGAGAATTGAAGGATTAAGCAATGATGATATTATCAAAGCTTTAAAACCAAATTATGCTAATAGGGAAGTTAATGACGCAATGAACCAAGCTGATCAAGATATCCCGGGAGACAATATCTTAGAAGAATTAGACACTAGTGGCAGCGGTCCAGATTTACCAAGTTCTGAAGATCAAGGTACGGAAGAACTTTTAGAAGAAGCTCCGGCACCAGACGAAGATGAAGAACAAGGATTACAACAAAAAGAATATCCAAAATATGGTGTCTCTCAGTCAATGTCAATAGATCAAATGCAAGAAGTTATAGAAGCTGTAGTTGAAGAAAAGTGGGAAGACTTAACATCAAAGATGGGTGATTTGAATATTTGGAAAGAAAGCATAAATAACGATATTGAAAGTTTAAAACAAGAATTACTAAGGACTCAGGAGAGATTACATAATTTACAAAATGTTATGGTCGGAAAGGTTACTGAGTATAGTAAAAACATAAATGACATTGGAACAGAGATGAAAGCCTTGGAACAAGTATTCCAAAGAATATTACAACCTTTAACAAGCAATATTAAAGATTTAAATAAGGTGACTGAAGAATTAAAGTCAAGAGGACATCATTCTGGACATCATGAAGTTCATAAGACTCATGAGGTAAAACAAAAAGTGATTAAAAAAGGCAAGAGGAAAAAATAATGGCTTTACCAGAATTATATTATGAATTTTTAGGTGATTATGCATATTTAGGTGGATTTTTACTTGCTATTATTATTATAGGAATTGCATCTTATATTTATACAGCTTTAGCATTAATGGCAATTGCTCAAAAAACTAAAACTAAGAACCCATGGCTCGCTTGGATTCCAATTGCTAATTTATATTTAATGACTCAAATCGGAAAGGTTCCATGGTGGACAATCTTATTTTTAATTTTAGCATTTATTCCGTTTTTAGGAACAATTGTTGCAGTAGCGTTAACGATATTTTTGTGGTGGAAAATTGCTGAAGCGAGAAAAATGGAAGGCTGGCTTGGTGTATTAACCGTAATTCCATTAGTTAACTGGATTGTTATAGGAATAATAGCATGGAAAAAATAACTATTTTTTATCCCCAAATCCTGTAGAAATAAACTTAACTGCAAATGCTGCAATGACTAATAAGAATAAAGCTCCAAGAGTTCTTGGATGAACAATTGCGTTTAATCCTTCTGTAGGTGGTGTTGGATCTCCTCCCTGATATGGTGAAACAAAAGAGAATACATTCCCAACAGCAACTATCAATAAAATAATAATTATAACTAACACTGTCCAATATACAATTGGATCTTTAACCACTTTTTCTA
Source organism: Nanobdellota archaeon (assembly GCA_038045885.1). Lineage (GTDB taxonomy): Archaea > Nanobdellota > Nanobdellia > SCGC-AAA011-G17 > GW2011-AR20 > JBBSXG01. Next base: position 3,606 of record JBBSXG010000043.1, on the reverse strand, counting down.
CATCTCCTTCTTTAAGACCCATAAACATGAACAATGATAAAATAAATAATGCTAAAACAACTAAAACAACAAACCAAGGAGTAATAAATTCAACAAATCTTAAAGTATCATTTGAAAATAAAAATAATAATGCTACAGAAAATGATGCGATCAATTTCAGCCATTTATTTTCACCCATTAACTTAAATTTATCCAATACTGCATAAACTAAGACAAAGATAAATAAAAAAGTAAAGACAGGAAGAAAGAATTGCAAAAATCCTAGATCCTGTAAGATACTAGCCATTCCAGTTTAATGGCCTCCTTTTCCAAAACTCTTGTTTACCCAATCTTCAAAACTGCCGAATCCAGACTTACCACCATGACCTTTCTTCTTTCCGCCTGCTACAGCCCAGATTATTACTCCAATTATGACAAGGAACAATAACAAGCTAGAGTTTTCCTCTAACCAGAATCCAATATCTGTTCCCCCCCCGCCAAAAATATCTGCTCCTGAACTTGGTATTAGCGCCCAATATATAATTAATAATGAAGCTACGGCAAACAAGAATAATAACAATCCAGAAAATCCATTTTCAACCTGTGCTCCAAATAATCCAACTAAGATTAAAAACATTACAGCAACTATAATAAATAACGAAACTTTTGGCAAAAACAAGTTTAATTTCTCAACAATCTCGAACTGATTAACAACAATCAGTCCAATAACTAAAGCTACAATGACATTAATATTTTTCTTTGGTTCACCCTCTTTATCTGTTCCAAAGATTTTTGTTTTTTCTAATATAGCAAAAACAATTGTAAATACCAACAAGAAGGGTAAAGCAAATTCATATATTCCTGAACTCTGAAGCTGATAGAAAAAATCATAAACTGTAGCCATTTTAAGCACTCTCCTTTTTTTTATCTTTCTTATCGTGGGTTATATACCACATAGCAAGTAGCATTATCCCTAAAAACAATACTGATGTAATAATTGCAGTATCCCAATTTGTTATTATGAAAAATCCTATAATCTCTAAAAATGAATTTCCCCCCGAGTCATAAATTGAATTTAAAAATATTGCAACTACTCCAATGAACATTATTATCATAAAAGCTCTATACCATCCTTTATGTTTTGTTGAAAAATCTAGCTCATCTGTTTTGAAAAATACTCCAATCATTATTAAATAACTTACTGCTGCAACAACCAAGATAATTATATTTGGCAGACTTTCGTTAATCGCACGAACAACATTCGCTGTTGCAACAACTAATAATCCAAAAACAAATGCAATCATAGCATTGAGATTTTTATTCGGAAGATCTTTATCTCCAACTTTTGATGTTCCAAGAATTCTTGTCTTTTCAAGAATAGCAAAAACAATTGTGAATACAAGTAAAAAGGGCAGGACTACATCGAACAGTCCAAAATCTCTAAAAAATTCTATTGCTTTTCCTAAAGGGGTTACCATTATCCTCTTTTTTTAACCTGTTTATTTCATCAACTCTTTGTCTTCTGTTTCCATTTCATCTTGACTTGGAATTGCATTTCTGCTTATAATGAAGACATCGCCTACGGCTTTTACTAAATTATGTGGCACAATAACTCCTTTTGCTCCCCCCAAGACTTTAGTTAAGTATGAATTCTTTGTTGCTTTTACTCTCCATCCAGATACCCTGTTAGAACTTACAACAACCTCTTCAATATTACCAAAATAACTCCCATCATCAGTAAAAACTTCCATATCATAAGTTTTTGTTACGTTTCTTGTTTTTAGCACCATTTTATAGTCCTCCTTTCTTGAGCAAATAAATCATTTTAAATATTTAAACCTTTCTTTTCGAGTATGCAAGAGTATAAAAATCTAGTGATTATAGGAACATCTCATATTTCAATACAAAGTATAAAAGAAGTGTCTAATTTTATTGAAAAAAGTAAACCAGAAATAATTGCCTTAGAACTTGATAAGAAAAGATTTTTTGCATTAACGCAGGAAAGAAAACATAATTTTAAAGATATGCTAGAAGTAGGCTTAAAAGGCTACACGATCAATCTTATAGGATCATATATTGAAAAAAAATTAGGAAAGTTAGTTGGCGTAAAGCCTGGAAGTGAGATGATTAAGGCTATAGAACTAGCTAAAAAACATAATTTAGCAATAGCGTTAATTGATCAGGACATACAAATTACATTAAAAAAATTAACCAAAATAAGTTTTAAAGAAAAATTTAGAATATTTAAAGACATAATTAGGGGAATGTTGTTTAAAAAAGAAATTGTGGAATTTGATTTAAGCAAAGTTCCAGATGAAAAATTAATTGATATGTTAATTGGAAAAGTAAAAAAAGATTATCCTGAAATTTATAATGTTTTGATAAAAGAGAGAAATGAGCTAATGGCAAAAGCTTTAAATAAAATCATTTCTTTAAATAAAGATAAGAAAATCTTAGCTATAATAGGAGCGGGTCATGAAAAAGAGGTTGTTAGGATCATCAGAGCTTTGGACATTAATTAAAATAATATTAATATTAACGTTAATTTTTGGTTTTAATGATGGTTCTGAGAATTTTGTTTTTAGTAACTGGTTTACTAACTTTTTATTTACATGTTTAATCGTAAGTTTAATTGTATCATTTAATATCCTTGGGTTAAAATTAGCTGCAAAATATTATGGAACAGAATTAAAAGTCAAGATATGGAATTCCCATAAGTTCAAAACAGCCGTAACATTTGGGAAAAAGTTGTTATTATTATATACCACGCCAATTTTAAGCATAATTGTCATGCTTTTAAGTAACGGGAAAATTTATTTTTCAACTGTAATGAGTTTTAGCGTAAATGAAAAATTATTTGGAAGAAAATTTCAAAATTTGACATATTTTAATATAAGTTCAATAGTATTTTTCGGATTATTAAGCAATTTGATATTAATGTGGATTTTCAAGTTACTAGAATTTGATTTAGGATTAAAATTAAGCTTCTGGTTTATTTTATTTAGTTTATTGCCAATCTCAGAATTACCTGGAACAAAATTATTATTAGGAAGCGCGACATTCTATGTATTTAATTTAGTATTCTTCATATTAAATATAGTTTTATTATATGTCATAAATTCATTCGCAGCTTTATTCGTGTCCTTAGTATTTAGCGTTGTGTTCGCTAGTTTATTCTTTTTCTTCTTTCAATATAAGAAAGCTTAAATTAAAATTTTTATAGTATATAATAAAGTAAGAAAATTTAAGAACTTATTGTTTCAAGCTGTTTTAGTCTTTTCTCAAGGTTATTAAGACTTATATTCGTTTGTTCTCTTATATTTTGCTCATTTTTTTCAAGAGCTTTAACTAACCCACTTAAGTTTCCACTGGAAACTTTTTTGACGAGGTACCCTCTACTAGTATCATCCGAGTCAACCAGATCACCGTACCCGGCATACAAGCTCAAATCCCTGCTACAGAGGAACCCACGAACGCTGGTTACAGCTTACCCACTTAAACTATTTTCACTGCAATTTTATTATTCGCAAAGAGCTTTTATTGCATCTTTTACAGCTACTAGATGTCATAGTTGAATTTCACGGCTTTTATTTTTAATAAAAGCACTATAGATAAACTTGTGACCTA
>JBBSXG010000042.1:0-6648 GCA_038045885.1 Nanobdellota archaeon | reverse complement strand
TCAGTTTGGTAATATGGCTATAAGTGTCCTGTGGTTCAGGAATCTTGACAACAGGATGCGTGGGGTACGTCCGCAAAATTTTTCCAGTGGAAATAAATATTTTTAAAACAAATTTCTAGTAAGATTTAGCAATTCTTACCAAATAAGAAGCATTCTTCCCGCAGGAAATACAATCGCCTAAATTTTTTGGTTGTTCAAAAGAAATATTCAAAGTTTTAGCTCCAGTTTTATCTTTAATATTTTCTTCACATTTCTCAGATTCACATAAAAATGCCAAACCTATTTTTCTGTTGTCAATTACTTTCTTCAATTCATCCAATGACATTACTTCAGTGATGCTGTTTAATGTGAACTCTTTTGACTTAATGTAAAGATTTGATTGTATTCCTTTTAATAGCTCACTAATCTTTTTGGATAATTCATTTTGTTTTATATATAATTTCTCGCTGGTGTCTCTTCTTATCACAGTAACCTGTTTTTTCTCAATATCTTTTGGTCCAATTTCAATTCTTATTGGAATTCCTTTTAATTCCCATTCATTAAACTTCCATCCTGGAGAATAACTATCTCTATCATCCAAAATAGGATTGAATTTCTTTAATTCTTTCTCTAATTTTCTGGCATTATTCAGGATTTTTTTCTCATCTTTTTTGAATATTATTGGAATAATAACTACTTTATTTTCAGCAATATTTGGAGGCAATACTATTCCTTTGTCATCTCCATGAACCATTACCAATGCCCCTATTGTCCTTGTAGACAAGCCCCATGAATTCTGCCATGGATAATACTCTTTTTCATCTTTCCCTATATATTTTATTTTGAATGATTTTGCAAAGCCCTGTCCAAGATTATGTGAGGTTGCCATCTGCAAGGCTTTTCCATCTGGCATTAATGCTTCGATGCTCGAAGTGTAATAAGCTCCTGCAAATTTTTCTGTTTCTGTTTTTTTACCTTCTAGAACATGAATTGCTAAAAATTCCTCGCAGAATTTTTTATACTCTTTCAAATATGTTAAAGTTTCTTTGTCACATTCTTCTAAACTTTCATAAACGCAATGGCCTTCCTGCCATAGAAATTCCCTTGTTCTTAAAAATAATCTTGTGGTCTTGGTTTCCCAACGTACCACATTACACCATTGGTTTATTCTTAAAGGTAAATCTCTCCATGATCTTATCCATTTTGAATATGAATCATACATTATAGTCTCAGAAGTAGGTCTTATAGCCAGCCTTTCTGATTCTTCTTTGCTTTTTTCCAGCCATGCAACTTCAGGAGAAAAACCTTCAGCATGCTCTGATTCTCTTTTGAAAAACGATTCTGGAATTAACAATGGGAAATAAGCATTTCTTACATTCAGCTTTTTTATAATAATATCAAAATTTTTCTGGATATTCTCCCATATTGAATACCCATTAGGCCTTATAACCATAAAACCTTTTACCTCAGAATAATCTGCAAGTTCAGCTTTTTGAACTACTTGTGTATACCATTCTGAAAAATCTTCACTCTTTTTTACAGTAATGCCTTTTACATCTTCTTTCATTAAAATAAGCTAATTTAAACAATATTTAAAACTTTTTAAACATCTTTCAATATGCTCAGAATTTGCTGATGCACTTTGCCATTAGTTGCAACAACTAAATCTGATTGATAATTTATTTAAACAAATAGTTACACCTACAAAATAGAATAGTTTATAAATATGTAAGTGTAACTATTCTTATGGTTTATACAATGAAAAGAAAAATAAAAGGTAAAGAGTATAATTACATGAGAAAATCCATAAGATTGCCCGATGGTAAAATAAAAGTTATAGAATTAATAATAAAAGATAAAAATAAAGAAAAATACAAAGAACTGCTAGAAAAAAAAGAAAAAAAAGTTCTTATTGGATTTGCTCTAAAAAATTATGAACATGATGTTGTATTTTCAGAAGAAGAAATAAAAAAAATAGAGGAAATGAGGTTAAATTATAAAAAAATTTTAAAGAAGCTAAATAAAGAGCAGATAAAGGATTTATTTGACAGATTTACTGCAAATTTTACCTATGAAAGCAATGCTATAGAAGGTAACTCATTAACATTAAAAGATGTTGCTATTGTAATGTTCGAGAATAGATCCATTGAAGGAAAAAATCTCAGGGAAATATATGAAACAATAAATTCCAGAAAAGTGGTTGAAAGCATAATAAGGAAGAAATTTGATATTTCCCATGAAGATATTATTAAGATGCATAGCCTATTGATGAAAGATATAGATACAAGAAGGAATTATAAAAAAGTGCCAAATATAATCTTAGGATCTAAATTGAAATTAGTGCCACCAGAAAAAGTACATGAAAAAATGTCTGAACTAATAAATTTTTATAAAAAAAATGTAAAGAAAATACATCCTGTCAAGCTTTCAGCGTTATTTCATGGAAAATTTGAGCAGATTCATCCTTTTGAGGACGGAAATGGAAGAGTTGGAAGATTTTTATCAGTTTTGATTTTAATAAAAAATAATTATTTTCCATTGATAATAAGAAGTTCTCAAAGAGATTCATACATTAAAACTCTGGAAGATTTTGATAATGGTTACAATACAAATCTGGAAAGATTTTTTCTAGAGAAATTCAAAGACACTTATAGGGATTTTTTTGAGATGTACCTTAGATATTTAAATTAAAAAGAATTATTTAGCCATATAAACTTTTCTTGCAGGATAAGACATTTCAATCTTATTCTTGTCATAAGCTTCTTTTAGTTCTTTTATGAATTCATGCGTGACCAAAAGTCTATCAGTGTATTTTTCAATCTTGAATATGACTGAGAAGTTTATATTAGAATCTCCAAATGAACCATATCTTACAAATGGTTTAAATTTTTTGACGCATCCTTCAGTATTTTTTTGTATTTTTTCAGCAGCTTCTATGGTAATTTTCTCTACTTCTTCTAGTTTTTCATTATAAGAAACTCCACATAGAATGCCAAATGTCATTTCCTGGTTTTTTAAGGTGTAGTTTACTATGATACTGTCTGCTATTTTTGCGTTTGGGATTATTACCATGTTGTTTGACCCAGTTTTTATTCTTGTTGATCTCCATCCTATGTCTTCAACATATCCAGAAATATTTTCAGACTGTAATTCTATATAATCACCTACACTGATTGGTTTGTCTGAGATTATGTGAAGTCCTGCAAAAAGATTGGTTAATGTATTTTGTAAAGCCAGGCCTATTGCCAATGCACCCACGCCTAATGTTGCAACTATAGGAGTTATTTTTATGTTAAAATGTTCCAGGATGAAAAGTAATGCAATTATATATAATACAACATTGATAACTCTATTGATAAGCCTTGGAGTTTTTTCAAATTTCTTATTGACTTTAAGCCATTTTATCACAAGAAAATCAATTATTTTTGTAATTACAGAAGTTAAAATTATGACCATGCATATGAAAAATATGTTCTTAATCCAAAGAATATAAGCATCTAAAAAAGTTAGTGAACGAAATGAAAAATAAAAACCAATTAGTATGATTAAAAAATAAGCGGGACTTTTCAATGATTCTACCATAAAATCATCTAGGTCTGTTTTTGTCTTTGAAGCAATATGCTTTATGTATTTTTTAACTGCATATACAAAAAATTTTGAGAATACTATGAATAAGAATAAAATTAGTACAGCCCTAAGATACTCATTATTGAATAAAAAACCAAGTGTCATGCCAATATAAGTAATTTTCTATATAAAAAATTAACTCTTGGGCCTACAGGGATTTGAACCCTGATCTTTCCGTCCGAAGCGGAATATTTTATCCAGGTTGAACTATGGGCCCAGGTAGAAAAAGAAATTTAAATTTATAAATCCTTCTCAGTAACACTTATATAATAAAATTGCATTAACCTAAGCATGAAGAAATTCTTTCCAATAGTATTAGCAGGTTTTCTCTTTGGATTTATAGGGATATCAGTAAAACTGATTAATAATGAAATAAATCCATTCACACTTAATTTTTTTAGGTTCTTAACTGCATTTATTATATTGTTAATATTATCTCCATTGATAGATTCTGGATCGTTAAAGTTAAACAAGAAAAATGTAAAACCATCAATGATAATCGGATTGATGTTTGCAGTTACAACCACTTTGTTTGTTTATTCATTATCAAAAACAACAATATCAAATGCAGTTCTATTGCAGTCAGTCCAGCCATTCTTTATAATGTTCATAGCATACTTCTCTCTAAAAGAGAAAATAACAAAAACAAAAATAGTTACTTTATTGATTGCTTTAATAGGTATTTATATAATAAATCCATTGACAACTGGAAATTTAGTTGGAAACATTGCAGCTTTAATCTCAGGTTTATCATTCTCAGTATTGACAACTTATATGAGGTATGAAGACAAGAAATTGCATCATACATCCACATTATGGTACATGTTTTTTGCAGCATTGTTCATGTTACCATTCCCAATTTTATTTGGAATAGGAGAATTAACAAGCAACATTTATTATATTATTATGCTAGGTGGTCTGGGTACAGGACTTGCTTACTTCTTTTATAATATATCTTTAGAAAAGATAGAAGCAGAAGTTGCAAGTTTGTTTACAATGATACTACTGCCTTTGTCTTCAATAGTTCTAGGAGTTTTAATAATAAATGAGCAGTTGTTGATTAATACAATTATTGGTGGTTTTATACTTTTAGTCTCAGGAATTTATCTTGAGATTCACAGCAAGAAAGTAAGAAGGATGAAAGTTAAATAATATTTGCCTCTTTCAGATACTCTTCAATAATTTTATCAACCAATTCCAAATTAATATTCTTGTATCCATTTGAAATTCTCATTGATAATTCAGAAATAACTTTATTCTTTATTTTGTTTTTAATATGTTTTATATCTTTATCAGGCAATGAAGAGCCAGGATTTATTTTTTCTCTGCATTTTTTTGCTATTTCAAAGCTTGTTGTCAATTCTTTTTCATATCTTTTTGACAGATATTCATTTTCAACCGCCTTTTCTAATATCTTATGAACTACAGAATTTGATATGTTGCCGATAAACAAATCAATTAATTTATTTCTATTTTGAACCATTTTTAATATGCCTAATTAACTCTTTGAATGTTTTACCATAAATATCCTTATATTTACCAAGAAATATTTTTTTATTTAAAATATTTTCTTTTATTTCTTTAACGCCAACATCAAAAATCTTTTTTATTTCATTATCAACTATTTCTTTGCTTATTTTTTTACTATTTGCATAGATATAAATGCTAATCAAATTTCTTGTGAGATAATATTTTTCACTCCCATTTAAAATATCAAAATTATCAATTAATGTTTTGCTTTTTAAAAGATGCAAATCTAGCAATTTATAATTCATTTCTGTTTTAACGTCATAAATGAATCTTTTTCTGGAAATACACTTGCTCAGCATCATTATGTAAATTGGGTCAGTTGATAGCCCCTTTATCAATGTTTTATTATCAATAGAAATTATGTGCGTCTTAATCCCAATTGTAGATTCTATCTTTTCTTTTATATCAGCATCGCTTTCTGTTATTAATAATACATCAATATCTTCAAAATTAAAACCTTTATCAAGAAAAGAGCCTGTGAATATAACATTCTCATAGCTGTAATTTTTATCAATTATGTTAATTATTTTATTGATTATATCTAATTTTATTGGTTCAATATAATTTATATTGTAAAAATAAGGCTTTTCTATAATTCTTTCTTCTTCCAAAGACTTAATAATTACAGGGCTTCCTACACTAAATCCATATCTATTCTTAGGTATGTATATTTGATCCATCTTGCTTCCCTTGCTAACTTTGCTTATTATTTCCATATTACGTAATAATACGTAATAATATTTAAAGATTTCCTTTTAAGAAAAAGATCAGGCTGTTTTAAAAAATAACAAATTTTCTTCAGATGTTCTTTCTAGTAAAGAATAAATTTTTCTTTGATCAATTTTATCTACAAATCCTTTAGGTATATCTTGAAATGGAATTGTACAAGTCCTATAATATTTAGAATTAAGAAAAATGTTGTTACTTCTTATCCCGCTAAAACGTGCGTCAAGTAGGTAATTGTCATGCATTATAACTGAAATGCGAGTATCAGTTATGACAGAAACACTTGCATCCAAGAGCCAGTTATTTTCTGGATGAGAAGATAAAGCCCTGATGACATGATCTATAGGTCTTTCATATTCTTTGCAAATCTTGATTAAACCGCTCAATTCCTTGACTGTTAATTGTCTAACTTTATTCATAAAAATCTCAAAATAAAAAAATTTAATCAACTCTGCAAATCTTGCATTTTTCAAGAACTCTTTCTTTTGCTATTCTTAAAGCAGCCTCTCTTGGAATTATTCTTTCCTCTCTGCTTAGTTCAAGAATATTTTTAACATTCTTTGTGATTCTTTCTTTAACTATTTTAAACATGTGTTCTTCTGTCCCGCCAATGTATTCAACATAACTGCTTATTACCCCACCAGCATTTGCAATTATGTCTGGGATTATCAAAACACCTTTTTCATGCAACTCTCTCTCAGTCTCTTCACTAATTGGTAGATTAGAACCTTCAATAATCAATTTGAATTTCATTTTATTAACATCACTTGATTTTATCAAGTCAGG
>JBBSXG010000041.1:0-2145 GCA_038045885.1 Nanobdellota archaeon | reverse complement strand
TTAAAATATCTCGGAAGTGAATTAGAAATCAGAGATTCAAAATATTAATAATTAGTGAGCTGTTAATTTTGCTGGATATGGAATTTCCTATTTCTAATCAATTTAAACAATTTATGAGAGGGAGAGCCAAAATAAAAGGCTTTCCTTTCTCCAATCCCATCCCTAATACTATTTATGCTCAAATCTTCAAAAGAAACAAGAAGAATGCTTCTTTTGGGCTTTACTATAATAGGGGTTGCTTCAATATGCTAAAGGGACTAAAGAAAAGTTTAAATAGGTGTGTAACACTTTATAACTTGGTTAAAAAGGAGGTGAAGGGTAGTTTTATGGCACTTATTGTTTCTAAAAAGGATGACACACAATATGAAGAATTTTCTAAAGAATTTAATAATATAGACCAGAGATATAGGGATTTAGTAGAAAAAGCAGATAAAGAAAACCAAGATTTTTTTATAAACAATAGTACTATGGAGCACGCAAAATATTTAACATTCCTATTATTAAAGAGAGCAAGAAAATCAATAAAAATATTCTCTAATAATTTCTCTGAATTATACTATAATAACCATATCATAAAAGAGGTACTAAAAAATAAATTAGATGAAGGAAAAGAATTAAATGTGGTTTTTGAGGAAAATGGAACATCAAATGAGATGAAAGAACTTCTTAAGAATTATAAAAAACAAGTAAAATTATCTATTTTAAAAGAAAAATCCCCTATTGACAATCATTTTTTATTAATAGATAATACTTCATTTAGGATAGAATATCCTCACACAAAAAAGGATACAAAAGAAGATACTTTCAATGTTTTTGGAAAAGTTAATTTTAATAATAAAGAACTTGGAAATCACATAAATTCTATATTTAATGATTTATCAAAAATATCAAATCCAATTTCTTTAAGTTAAAATGATTCTTATTAATTCTGTATCTGTTGAGACAATAATAACCTTAGAAGTATCTTTACTTGCAATCTTTACATTATTTTTTGGATTTACTGGGCTAAAGAAGATTATAAAAGATGAATTCGAAAATAATATTAAATTTGTTAATGAGTTTTTTAAAAAAAATAAAGGGGCTAAAGATTTTATGTTTTCTAAGATGGAACGTTCTTATAGTAAAACATTAAAATTACTTAAAGAACTTGGAAAAACATTTAGAAGTTGTATCTATCTTGGTCTTGCTAATATTGTTATAATAATCCTTAATGAATACTTATCTATAATATTATTAGAGATAATAATTTTGGCTATATTTTTTTACCAACTAATTGGATTATGTATTAATGTACATAGATTTAAAAAAATTTATGAATTAGATTTACAAGCTGAATTTGATGACGCAAAAGACCTTATTGGTGCAGTAGATAAAACGTATAACGAGAAAAATTATTCTATTATAGAAGACTATAACAAAAAAAAAGAAAGGGGGATAATATATTGTTTATTTGATGATATTATTTCTGTATTTAGGTTTAAGATTAAGTAACACTTAGTCTAATCAATCCTAACCACCTGTTTTCTCCTAAACCTAAACTCTGACCTGCTAACTCACAGGGAACTTTTTTGGTTGTTGTGTGAGATTCTATAAAGTTATGCTGAATAACCAAGCCCATTAAAAGTATTGGTGCTGACCATAGAGCCTTTAATCCTCTGAAGTCCTCAACCCTATCTTTTATTTTCATAAACACAGTTTCAATCTTATAGTTGTGTATCCTTGTCTTTTGATAGTTTTGTATCTTATGCTTAACAACCTTATCCCCACCAAAACCTAATTTATTGGAATAAAATAATCTGTTAAAAGCACGTGGATAGAATTTAGCCGAATCTGTCTGAATGTATTTAGGTCTTCCCTTGCTGACTGCCTTATTCAAGAAAGTTATAGCTTCCTCCACATTCCCAGCAATACTATAATGTATCCCTGTTATTAGCCTTGTATCCCAATCCACACAAGCCCAAAATCTATCATAATTCCCCTGTCTGTTAATCTCTGTTTCATCAGCAAAAAAGGAATCCCCCAAATTATACCCCAACTTTTCTATATAATTCTGAACTTTCAAGACATATTTTCTAACCCATTCCAAGACTGCTATATGGCTTATCTTCATATTGAAATGCCTCTTAAACATATTCCTCATTTTTC
>JBBSXG010000040.1:0-1100 GCA_038045885.1 Nanobdellota archaeon | reverse complement strand
AGATACTGCGATAGAAGAAGCAAAAAAATTAGCTAAATTAAAATCTCCAAGTGTTATTGAGTTCAGAGAAAAAAGAACATTGCTTGATTTAATCCAGGGAGCTTCTGCACAAAATTTTTATTATCTCGGGAGAGGAATCGGAAGTGAAATTTATTCAAAATCACAGAATCCAGATTTAGAAATTAAAGCACTTTAATCTATCCTAAAATTATTTCACCATTCTTATTCAGCACAGTTATGAATAAATGTCTTCTTTCGCCATAACCTTCTAAGCAAACATCAAATCCTTTTCTCAAATATTTAATTCCTTCTTCAAATTCATATCTGCACCCTAAACAATTTGGAACCATTTTTTTTATTTAATAAAGTATTTTAGTATAAAAATGTTCTGCAGAAAGATTTATATATTAGTTACACATATATAATTATATGATAGAGTTAGAAGGTGAATTTAAGAGATGGGGAAACTCGGCAGGTTTAAGAGTTAAAATAAAAGATTTAGTTAAAAATAAGTTTAGATTTAATGAAAAAGTTAGAGTTCTAGTTTTGCCTAGAAATAATGTCCTAAAAGAAACTTTTGGTACTTTAAAATTCAAGAGACCTACAGAAAAATTGTTAAGAGAATCTGATAAGGAGTTATATAATGACTGATTCTTATGTATTTGACACTTATGCTCTAATAGAAATGTTTGGTGGAAACAAATCTTACCTTAAATACGAAAATTCTAAAGTGATTATAACTTCCTTTATTTTAGCTGAACTATGTTACAATTTAATAAAAACCCATGGAACAAAAATAAGTTATGAATATGTTGATTTATATTCAAAATTTGTGCAAAATATAGATAAAGAGGTTATAAAAGAAGCAATGAAGTTTAGATATTTGAATGTTAAGAAAAAAATGTCTACTACAGATTGTATAGGGTATATTTTAGCGAAAAAACTTGATATAAGATTCCTTACAGGAGACAAAGAATTTAAAGATTTGCCAAATGTGGAATTTGTTAAATAGCAAAGTTTAAAAGTTAATTTCTCGCTGTTAAAATGCAGACTAGATTGGGGGGTTAGTCTTCCCTTGCAACCGCAAACAGACTTCAGGC
>JBBSXG010000039.1:0-3010 GCA_038045885.1 Nanobdellota archaeon | reverse complement strand
CCATTATAAACAATAAGAAAAATTATTTTTAAGGATATATATGATTTAAAAGATGTTTGTTACAAAGTGATTTTATAAAATTAGTTTAGTTTTTGTTAATAACTATTGCTAATTCTAGAACTCAAACACAGTCCGAAAAGTAATTAATGTCCGATAATTGTCCGAATAGTTTATTCAGAAAAAATGTCTTTTTTGAACTTTTCTCTTAGCTCTGGCAGTTCTCTGTAAAGCCATATAGTAAACTTAGTGAACTCTTCAGTTTCATTTTCTATATAATCAATTATGTTCTTATAATTTCCTTTAGCATACCATTCTGGTATTTGTATGCCTTTCCCTTTCTTTCCTGTTATATCGCTAAGTGCTGAACCCTTAAATTCTCCTTTGTTCATTAAAATAGCTATAGCTCTTAACTCAAGGAAGGGCTTATTAAGAATATCTATTATGCGGAGTCCATTTATTTCTGTTCTCTTTTTTAAGAAATTATGTTCAAACCCTAAATTGAATCCTACTGCAACAAAACTAAATGGATAGGGATCTAAAATTTTACTCTTAGAAATAAATTCCTCTAAAATTTCCTTTTCGGAAGACTCCCATTCTTTCAAAATTATTAATTCTCCTATCGCCTTTCCAGTATTTCTTTCTAATTCTTGAAATTGAATTGTGATAATCTTATCTTTTTTAGGATCTAATCCTGTTGTTTCTATGTCTAAATAAAAAGTTCCCATTTTGTTTATATCATAAAATTTATGTGATTTAATTAATTTTCCTCTAAGAATATTTCCCAATAATAGTCAAGTTATAAACAAGAGCTTTCAAAAGGACTTCAACATTTCTCGCGGTTTCTTTTTTGAGCGAAGATAGTTTAGGTTTTTCCTTTTTATTGCAGAAAAAACTCCCTCAATTAAAACTCTGAATCTGTAAGACTGATTCCAAATATCTTTTTGTTCTTTGTATAAACGAAGTTTCTCTCTCCAAATATCACTCTTTGCTCTCCTTAGAGTTGCATTGCTCTTAAAATCAATAAATACATTCATAATTCCTAAGTCTCTACATAAAGAATAATTATTTTTTCCAGAATATCCAGCATCTGCTAAGTAAGTCCGTTCTCGGATACTATTCGGACAGAAAAAAGACTATTCGGTTAGTTTGAGATTATTCGGACTATGTTTAGAACCCAGATAAGTTTAAAAACTATGTGTTTATTTTCAGAAAATGGCTATAGATGATTATATTAGCAAAATTAATGATATCTATATTGAAGATTTCAGAGAAAGACATAAGAATGTTGGTAATAAAAAATATTCAAAAAGCTCATTAGATAAAAATATTGAAAATTTTCAAGATGGGTGTTTTGTCGGCTGTGTGGGATGCGGCAGTTTAACAGTTATTGGAGCTGTGACAGCATTATATGGAATTTATAAATTATTTTTTTAAGCCGCCATCGCATAGTTGGCAACTATCGACAAACTCGGCATAACAGAAAATTATTTAAGGTCAAATTTTTTGTATATAAAATGGAAAAACAAATTTTGGATTTTAATGTATTCATAGAGCAGGATGAAGATGGAATTTATATAGCTAAAGTTCCAGATATTGAAGGATGTCATACTCAGGGAAAAACACTTGAAGAAGTGATGAATAGAGTAAGGGAAGCAATTGAGGTCTGCTTAGAAGCAGACAAGGAAGAAGTAAATCCAATGAAATTTATTGGGATGCAAAAAATACAAATAGAGAAGCCTAAATTAGTCTAAGATGACGAAACTAGTTCCTATTTCTGGAAAAAAATTCTGTAAAATATTGAAAAAATTGGGTTTCGAAAAAATACATGGGAAGGGAAGTCATATAAGGTTTAAGCATCCTGATGGAAGAAGAACTGTTGTTCCTGTTCATGGAAATGAAAATTTAGGGAAAGGTTTATTGAGAACAATTCTAAATCAAATTGATTTAACTAAAGACGATTATGAAGAATTAAGAAGGAAAGTTTAATACTTGAAAATCTGTGCATGTTTTAAGCCGCCATCGCATAATGGTATTGCACGAGATTGGAAATCTCGGTCCTTTTTGGACTCCTGGGTTCGATTCCCAGTGGCGGCGTGGAGAATAAATGTTTTGATTAGGAAATACTTATATTATTTGCATAATCAAATTAAATAAGGTTTATATTAAAAGATTTGTTTATTTAATTTAGGTTGCAATAAAATATGGATAAAAAAGAATTTGAAGAAAAAACTTATATTGATAGACATGGATATTACATTTGGAAATCAACTAATAAACCTGTTCATAGAACAAGAGCATATTACCAGATTTATCTAAAGAATAGGAAGAAATATCTTCTAAAATTTAATGAATATCAAGTCCATCACAAAGATAAAGACAAGAAAAATAATAGGATTGAGAATTTAGAACTTATTGAAAAGAGGGATCATGAATTAAAACATAATATACATAGGCATGAATATTTAGAAATTAGAAGTTTAACTGTTTGGGCTTTATTTGGGTTAATTTTATATGGTTATATAAGATTAAATCTTACTCTTACTACAAAAGACCATCTATTCATGATAGTTCTCTTTTTTATAGCAGGATTATTAAGTCTCTTGCTTAGCAGAAAAAAGAAAGAGAGAAAGTATGTTTAATAATTTCAAGAAAAGAAGAATACCTTGGAATAAAGGGAAAAGAGGTTTGCAAGTTGCATGGAATAAGGGAAAGAAATCTTCTAAAGAAACAATTGAAAAACAAAGGATAGCTTGGAAGAAAGCCTTTATGTCTAATCCAGAAGTAAGAAAGAAATTGAGTGAATCTCAGCTTAAACGTGTAGATAGAAATGAAGGAGAAAATCAATCTATCGATTCCAACTGGGCTAAATTAATAGGATATTTATTAAGTGATGAATATTGGGGAAAGGGACAAACTCTAAAATTTGTTAATAATAATGTTTCGTTTATTGAAGAGGTTAAAAAGTTAGCTAAAGAAAAAGGATTTTTTATCAGAGAGAGAACTAAAAATA
>JBBSXG010000038.1:0-1678 GCA_038045885.1 Nanobdellota archaeon | reverse complement strand
TTGGACAAGAATGGAGAGAATTTGATTCTGATCAAGCTGATAAGAGGAGAAGAACTGGTGCTCCTATGACCTATTCTGTTGATTATAATGAGCCTATTGTTGTTAAAAATGATAATAAAGTTCAAATAATAAAAATAGGTAAATTTGTAGATAATTTAATTTCTGAGAATAATAGTTTTCTAAAGAAAGAAGGCAATATAGAGTATGTTCCAACAGAAGGCCTTGAATGTGTTGCTTTTGATAGAGATTATGACGTTAAATTTAGAAAAATAAGTGAAGTTTCTAGACATCCTGTAGAGGAGATGTATGAGATTTTATTAGAAACTGGAAAAAAAGTGCAAGTTACTGGGAATCATAGTGTTTTTACTGTTAAAAATAAAGAAATTGTTTCTGCTAAGGTTGATGAATTAAAGGAAGGTCAATTTATTGTTGCACCTAAAGAAATTCCATTAGTTGAAGAAGTTAAGGAGATTAGTATTTTAGATGAGTTTATAGTTTTAGGTAAAAAATATCCTTTATTGTATTTAAGAAATTTTTCAGATAATAAGTTATTTGATAAATTAAAAAGTTTAGAGAAGGAAAATGAAGTTTTGAAAGGGAGAGTAAAAAACTGGAAAAGACATAATACATTGCCTTTGTGGGTATTAAATGAATTTTCTAGAGAAATTAACATTTATGATTATAATCTAGAAGATTGTAAAATAGGCATTTATAGTGGAAGATCTGAGTTGCCTTTGAAGATAGAGGTTAATAGATCTTTAATGAAATTACTTGGATTCTTTACTGCAGAAGGAACCGTGGGACAAAATAATTTAGTTTTTTCATTTGGAACTCATGAGTATGATTATATAAAGGCTGTTATATCAATGATGAATAAGATTTTTGGTATCAAGTCTTCTGTATACCAAAAAGAAACTTCTGCTACTCAAATAGAATTTAAGAGTAAACTTTTAAGTATCTTATTTAAAGATGTTTTAAAGACTGGAAGTAATGCTAAAACAAAAAGAATTCCAGAATTAATTTATGCTGTTTCTCCTGAATTAAAGAAGGAATATATAATCAATTATATTAATGGAGATGGAAGTAAAATAATTACAGGACATGAAGGATTTAGACCTGAAGTTTGTATATCTACTAATTCTGTTAGTGAGGATTTAACAAATGATTTTGTTACTTTATACTCGCAGTTAGGAATTCATGTAAATTGTCAAGAGGCGCTTGTTAAGGGACATATTATAAAAAAAACAGGACAATTTGTAAAAGATACTATTTCAAGAAGAGCTTATATTAAGAATCCGGATGTTGCTTTTGAATTAGGGTTCTTAAGTGAAAAACCACATAAGAATTTAGGTAAAGGTGCTATTGAGAATTTTATTCCAGCCCCTATTGAGTATAGAAAGGAATGGAAGTCTAGAGAGAGAATTAGGATAGAAAGAGAATTAGGATTAGAAATTGCTAAGAAGTTTAATGATAATAAATTGTTAAAATTAGCTCAGGCTCCATTTTTATATTTAAGGATTAGAGAAGTTAAAAAAATAAAACCCAGTACGAAATATGCTTATGATTTAACTGTTCCAGGATATGAGAATTTTGTTGGTGGAAGAGGAGGAATATTTTTACATAATACTAAGTTTGATAGAGGTTTAGGAACTGATATTGGACAAAAAGGGGATATTTT
>JBBSXG010000037.1:0-1369 GCA_038045885.1 Nanobdellota archaeon | reverse complement strand
TTCCATCACTACCCATAAAAATATTATAAAATGATCCTATAATTACTATCAATCCCAAAGTCATAGATGAATATGCGCTCAAATAAATCTTATCCGGATGTAATGTTGCTGTTATTAATATAAACAAAGTAAGCATTATGAAAGCTATCTCTTGAACCTCATTAACCTCGACACCATTTTTTCCTAACAGTGCATTAGTAATACTATTTCCTTGAAGAACAGCCAAGACAAGCACTGAAATTAATATTACTAAAAAACTAAAATTTATTGGAAAGTGGATCTTGCTCATTTAATCACCTTTAAAATATAAATTATTCTTATATATATACTTTTTGATTAGGCAAGATATAAAAATATGACAATGTTTAAATATTTTTATGTTTGTTATGACATCATTATATCATCGTTATGAGGTCGTTATATGGTTCAAAAAGATTATGATGAAAACAAGCTAAAAATAGCCTTCTTTAATGTAAAAAATGATATTATTAACTTAAAAAATGAAATAGAGTCTATTAAAGCTGAATTATTAGAAATAAAAGAAGAAATAACCTTAAAAAATAAAATTTCCAGTGGAAATAAAGGGGTCGTTATGACATCGTTATATCATCGTTATGACAACGTTATATCATCCCAGCTTGAAATGAGCCCAAAAAAGGTAAATGAAGATATCAAAATATTAGATTCTAACATAAAAGATTTTATTACTTCTTTATCAGACAGAGAATTTTTAATATTTATATCAATCTATCAGCTCGAAGATGAGCTTAAGAGACCAGTTACATATAACGATCTATTTGGAAAAATCAATTTATCTTCTTTTTCTTTACGAAATGCTATGGGAGAATTATTTAAAAAGAAATCTCCAATAATAAAACAAAAATTACACAACTCAATCGTCGGATTCTCTATAAAACAAGATTTTAGAAATTTAAGAATAGGAGATAAAATTTTAGATTTTAGGAGATCTTTTGAGGATCAAACAAAACTTTCAGTATTTAGTGTATAACTCTCATTTTTTACGTTTTAAGCTCATTTTAGCCTCTTTTCCTATATAAAAAACTTTCCTACCATTATCAACATTCATCATTTCTTTTATTTCAAACACCTTTTTCGTGTCATTTATATGCCTTCTAACTGTAACTATATTAAGTTTGAGTTCATTTGCTATAGTCTCATAATCTATAGGGATACTTGATTTATTTAACAAATTTAATACTCTTTTTTGTGAAGGTGTAAGCCTACTTTCTTTATCGTCTATATCTTTACTTAATTGATATGAATCTTGAACGTTCATGAACGATTGATTTGAATGATTGAACGATTGAACGCGTTCAATCGCGATTGAACGACCGATTGAACGTTCAGA
>JBBSXG010000036.1:0-1161 GCA_038045885.1 Nanobdellota archaeon | reverse complement strand
ATACACATACTTCAAAAATAATTTCAGATTTAATAAAGAAAAAATTAAATTTAGAATAAAGTTACCCCTACATTTCTTCACAATACCAAAATTTTGTGGGGGTAAAAAATTAAGAAGGAATTATTTTTATACTTTTATCTTCAGGTACTATAGATACTTCTTTATTATCATCTAATCTATATTTTTTAACTAATTCCTTGGGTATTCTCAACCCCAAACTTAAACCCCATTTACTTAATTTTACATGATATCTTTTTATAGTTCTATATTTCTCTGCAACACTATGTAATTGTTTCATATCAACTATTTCTTCTCCACATTTACCACATTTAAAATAATTATAACTAATTCCTTCTGGAGTTTGAGCTTTAAATTCCTCCATAATCCCGTTACACTCAGAACATTTTCTCATTTTTCTCTCCTTTCTATTGTTATTATCTTAATTTTAGATCCGGATATTTCACCAATGCAAATCAATGTCTTTGTAATAAATTTAATATAATTTTTACCATATCTTTTTAGTTTGCCTTTCTTTAAAGTATCTTCTATTCTATCTGGATGAATATTTCTCTCTAATGCTCTCTTAAAGACATGATGTTTGATCTCTATTTCATATTTGGAAATATCCATAATATATCTTAATATCTTTTAATATCAATTGATATATAAATCTTTCTATCTATTTTAAAATAGACAAAAGAACCTAGATTAAACATTTCCTTCTTTTCACACTTTCATAAGCCAATATGTAAGCACCAGCATCCCAAGCATGCTCTTCTCCACCACCAGGTTTTCCAGTTCTGCCATCCATCCACTCACTAAAGTTACTATTGCTGTTAGCTTCAGCCAACCTAATTAATTCTTCTTTAGCTTCTTTAAATCTCTTCATTTTAACTAAAGCACAAACATAAAACCCACCAATAAAAGTCCAAACACCACCATTCAAATATTTGTAAGGAAAGCTTCCAGAAGTTTCATAATACGTTTTCCAATGTTCGCTTTTTTTACTAATTGGAGGATCAATTGCTCTAATAGGATAAGGTTTATTTATTTTTTTATTTTTAATATAATCCAAGACCATATTGGCCTTTTTCTTATCACATAATTCAAAAATAACAGCTAGTACGTTACCAAGAGAATCAAACCATTCTCCTTCTTCTT
>JBBSXG010000035.1:0-9532 GCA_038045885.1 Nanobdellota archaeon | reverse complement strand
GCTTTTTCCTTTAATTCTTTTATATTAAAATCTTTTAATTCAAAATATTCTTTTTTAGGATGCCTTAAATAATCTTTGCATAATTGTATAAACTCAAAATATTTTTCTTCTGACAAAGCAGCAGCAGCATTTCTTTCAGTCTGCACAGGATCAATTAAAATTAAGCTAGTTATTTTATCTTTATTTATGTTTTTTAAAACTTCATTATTATTCTTATAGTAATTGCTTAAATCAATAATTGTTCTTGGCTTCCAACTGCTTGCAGCCTTGATTAAATTTGGAAATGTCTTGTAATGCAAGATTAATAATTCTGTAACATATCCGGAAAATCCCTTTATGTATGACTCTGCCCCATAAAGATTATTTGCTTTCAAAAATGCCTTGGCAATTCTTATTTGTATTGGATTATGATTATGCTTTTTGACATATTGTGCATGTAATGGGCTGACATCTGTGATATTTGCTAATTTAGAAGAATGACTAATATCTAATACGGGAATTAACTCAAACAAATACTTTCCTTCTTTTACTTGTAAATAATCTCTAGAACCATGTAAAACTTGATATTTTATTCCCTTTAACCTTTCCTGTAATATCTTGCTTATGTTCTGAGTTTTATATTTCTTGTATGGAAACTTTACAAAAATGTCTATATCATGATCTCCTGCAAGCCAGGTATCTTTAGCCATGCTTCCCCCGACTTCCGGAGTGGCATCTTTTAACTTCCTTTTTATTTTTTTAAGGAAACTATCTATGGTTTTGTTGACTTGCTCGCGCTCTTTTTTACTAGGATTTATTTTCTTAATAATATCCATAATCTTAACTATGTAACCTTATATTTAAAGCTAAGGTTAATGAAATAGAAAGATTTATATACATATTTATATGTATAAAATATATGAATTTAAATGAACTTATTGAGGTAAATAAAATCTTTTCAGAAGGAAAATTAATCAATAAATCTATTATCGAATATGCATTATTTAATACCGAAAAAAGTAAAGATTGGCAATATAATGTGATTACGCTTTTAAATGCAATAATATGCGGACACGCATTTTTAGATGGAAATAAGAGAAGTGGAGCTACTTTAGCTTTATGGTTTTTTAGTAAAAACAATATTTCATACGATTCTAATTTATTTGTTAAATCAATAATTAATATTGCTAAAATGAAAAAACCAAATTTTAAAAAAATACAAAAGGAGATAAATAAATGTCTAAAATAAAAAGAAGTTTGGACTGGAGGGTTAAACAATCTATCTCTCATAGCGGTAGAAATAATTATCTTTATGGAAAAACATATGAAGATTTTTGGGGTAAAGATAAGGCTGACGATATTAAAAGAAAAAAATCTATTGCATCAAAGGGAAGAGTTATAAGTGAGAAAAGCCGGAAAAAAATGTCTATTACTAGGAAGAATCTTATGAAAAGTGGAAAAATAAAACCACCAAGAGTTTCTTTAAAAGGCGAAAAAAATCCGATGTATGGTAGAAAAAGACCGGATTTGGTTTTAAGAAATAAATTGATAACTAGAAAAGGGATTAGGAGACCAAATCATAGTGATTTTATGAAGCACTGGCATAAAAATCATTCTCACCCCATGTTAGGAAAACCAAATTATAAATTAAGACTTTTAAATAAAGATCCAGAATTTTTAAAAAAAGCAATGTTAAGCAAATTTATTAGACCAAATGTCCCAGAAAAAACTTTTATAAATTTAATAGAAAAAAATAGTCTACCCTTTCAATATGTTGGTGATGGTTCTTATTTAGTTGGTAATAAAAATCCAGATTTTATTTCTAATGACAACAAACAGATAGTTGAAATATTCGGAGATTATTATCATGACGAAAACAGAAGAAAACTTCCTTATTCTAGAACTTATAATGGAACTAAGAAGTATTATGAAGAAAAAGGTTATAAGATTTTAATCATTTG
Organism: Nanobdellota archaeon; assembly: GCA_038045885.1. Classification (GTDB taxonomy): domain Archaea; phylum Nanobdellota; class Nanobdellia; order SCGC-AAA011-G17; family GW2011-AR20; genus JBBSXG01. Next base: position 7,592 of record JBBSXG010000035.1, on the reverse strand, counting down.
GGAAAAAGAATTAAAAGATATTGAGTCTGTTCTAAATAAAACTAGAAAATTTATTGGTGAATTTAGATGAAAAAATCAAACTTTTTAAGTGAATGTAGAGAAATTGTTTATAAAAATATAGAAATTTTTCAAGCTATAGAAAATTATGACAAAACAAATAAACTCAGCAAAGCTTTTTATCGCGAAAGGATTAATTTAACTATAGATGGAACTATATTAAAAAAATTTAAAAAATACTGCCAAGAACATGGATATAATATGTCTAGATTAATCGAGAAGTATATTAAGGAAGAACTTAAATTAAAATAATTATCTTAATTTTTTCTTTTTAATAACCATACTTTTAGTTAATATAGAATTTGGAATATAGACTATTTCCTTGTTTTTAGTTCTCATCTTTGTTTCGAATAGGGTTACATTTAATATCTCTCCTTCTATGTTGTTAATCCTAATAAGATCTCCTGGATTAATATTACGCTTTTGATACATAAACAACCCCGAGGTTAAGTTTGGTAAGAAATCTTTCAATGAGAGCACCATAAATATTACTAATAAAACTATTACAATGATCAATATGGCATTTAATATAAAACTCTTTAATCCTAATTGATTTAATGCCATTAATATTGTTATAAAATAAATAACGTATTTTATTACAGAACTTATCAATTGTGTCAAGGGTATTTTTATTTTAGCTTGTTCCCTTAATATCCTATCTAACTCTAATTCAGTTAGTATTTTCTTGGCTAAGTTACTTATGATTCTTCCAGCTAACAATCCTATGACTAAAACAACTATAGCTGCAATTAAATTCAAAGTTACACTATTTAACCCAGTAAGTCTTGAAGATGTTTCTGCTATGCTTGCTAATGAGTCTGTAACCATATTATTTTTATTTTTATTAAGTTTAAAAATGTTATGAAAGCTAGTTTTCTAATTTACAATCTAGATTATTATAATCTTTATTATACACCATGTTTACATTTTGTGGATTTACATGAAATTGTTTTTTATCTGACGTTATTTTGTATATTCCAGCTGTTAACGCAATTGAAGCTGCAGTTATGGCTGTTGCAAGTCCTAGCTTAAAATTGGAGCTTTTATTTTTAATATATCTTGGAACTCTTGCCGATTCTTTTATTCCGGTTAAATCTCTAAACATGTCTATACTATATCCCATTAATCCTCCGGAAGTTAATCCAAATAAAATGCTTATTGCTGTTCCACCTAAAATTTCATTTAAATCACGAACTCCAGAAGTATAGTAAAATCCAGGAGCTATAATTAAATTAAATAAACCACCATATATTGAATCATGAATTTGTTGTTTTCTTTCTTTAGTTTGATCCGTTATTTTTAAAGTTTTTCTATAGAAATCTCTACTTTTGGATATTAAAAATCCAAATCCCCCATAAGTTAATGTTGTAGCTAACAATCTTGCATTTGTTGAAACTTCATCTGACATTCCAAGAACTACATTTTCTAAACCCGCAAATATCGGTGTAGAAGCTACTAACATTGCCGTAGAATCTATTGCATGATTTTTTAATTGTTTAATTATTTTATTTTTATTTAATATATTTTTCATAAACATCTACACTAGCAATCATTTATAAATCTTTCTATTATAACTACTATAAAGAGGTAATATAAACTTAATAAAATATTACAAACAAAAGTTTTATTAATCATCCTTTTTAAGCTAAGACGGGATTAAAAAAATGGCACAACAATCTATTCAACCAATATTCATTTTACAAGAAGGAACTCAAAGAAGTACTGGGAAAGACGCTCAGAAAAACAATATAATGGCTGCAAGAGCTGTCGCTGAAACTGTAAGAACCACTCTTGGCCCAAAAGGTATGGATAAAATGTTAGTAAGTTCTTTAGGAGATGTTGTTATTACAAATGATGGTGTTACAATATTAGAAGAAATGCAGATAGAGCATCCTGCCGCTAAAATGCTTGTTGAAATTGCAAAAACACAAGAAAATGAAGTTGGTGACGGAACTACTACTGTTGTTGTTTTGGCTGGGGAACTGTTAAAACAAGCTGAAAAATTAATTGATGATAATGTACATCCAACAGTTATCTCAAGAGGTTATAAACTAGCTTCAGAAAAATCTTTAGAAATTTTAAATGAAATTGCTGAAAATGTGACTGAAAAGGATGAGAAGTTATTAAAACAAATTGCCATAACTGCAATGACAGGAAAAGGTGCAGAAGGAACTAAAGAGCATTTAGCTGAACTATGTGTCAAAGCAGTTAAACAAATAAGAGACAATGATGGAAATTTAGATTTAGACAATATTAAGCTTGAAAAGAAATTTGGTTCGGGCGTTGAAGATACAGAACTAATACAAGGAATATTGATTGACAAAGAGAAAGTACACTCAGGAATGCCAAGAGTTGTTAAAAATGCTAAAATTGCTTTATTAGATTGTGCATTAGAAGTAAAATCACCTGAAACAGATACTAAAATACAAATTAGTTCTCCTGATCAATTACAAGGATTTTTAGACCAGGAAGAAAAAATATTAAGAAACATGACTGAAAAGGTTATTAAGAGTAAAGCTAATGTTGTTATTTGTCAAAAAGGAATTGATGATGTTGCACAGCATTATTTAGCTAAGGCAAATATTTATGCTGCCAGAAGGGTTAAGAAATCTGACATGGATAAACTAGCGAGAGCAACTGGCGGAAGAGTCATTAGTAATTTAAATGATTTACATGAAGAAGATTTAGGATATTCTGGAATCGTTGAGGAATCAAAAGTCGGAGATGAAATGATGACTTTTGTTAGAGAATGTAAAAATCCTAAGGCTGTAACGATCTTAGTTAGGGGTGGAAGCAATCATGTTGTTGATGAAGTTGAAAGAGCAATAAAAGATGCTCTTGGAGATATTTCAGCATCATTAAAATCTGGAAAAGTTGTTGGTGGTGCTGGATCGATAGAAATTGAATTAAGCAAGCATTTACTAAAATATGCAAACAAATTGTCCGGAAAAGAACAATTAGCTGTAATTGCTTTTGCAACTGCTCTTGAAATAATTCCTAGAACATTAGCGGAAAATGCTGGTTTAGATCCTATTGATATTTTAACAGATTTGAAATCAAAACACGATGATAAAAATGGAAAATGGTTTGGTGTAGATGTTTCAAAAGGAAAATTAATGGATGCTTGGAATGCTGGAGTTATAGAACCATTAAAAATTAAGACTCAAGCTGTTAAATCTGCATCAGAAGTTTCAGAATTAATATTGAGGATAGACGATGTTATTGCAGCTTCTGGAAGTAAAGACAAAATGCCTTCAATGCCGCAAGGATATTCTGGAATGGAATAAAAACTAAAACTTTAAATATTAAGCAATTTTATTAAATTTAGGTGATATAATGGAAAAAAAGGAAAAAGCTCATTCTAGTTTAGTTGATTTAAATTTACGATTACAAGACAAGAATATTGACTTATTAAATGCAATGCATGCTCTAACTAAAAGAGTAGATCATCTAGTAAGCATATTTGAGGAAGCTGCAAAGAATGTTGGAGCAGTAGAAGATGATACAAGAGTAAAACAACTTATAGAGAAATTAGATGTTTTGCTTGAACAGAATAAATCCTTAGCTAATGGCTTGGTTGTTCTTGAAAAGTATGTAAGAAGCAAGGCACTAGAAACTCCTTATAAGAGAATATGAGCATAAAATTTATTAATTATGAAGAAAGAAATGAAAATGTAAAAGAGCTAAAAGAGATTCTATTCAACTTACATACAAATCCCATTAAAAATGATATTAAAGCTGATTTCTTAAGAAAATTTACTTTAGCTGCTATTGATACTTTTAGAAAAAAATCTTATTCTCCAGAAATTAAAAACATTAATATAAATGTTCCTGAAAGATTAGATGTTCAAGCGCAAACACCTAAAAAAGTTGATTTACCTTTAGAACTATTCTTAAAGGCTCCGAGAAAAATTGATATTTCCGAAGAATTATTAGAAGAAGCTCCGGATAAAGAATTGAATGTTAATGCTCCTGGAAAATAATTAATTTATTCTGATGAACTTAAAGTTTCGTTTAGAATGTTTAACACAACCTTAATATTTTCAACTTTTTGTGTTAATATTTGAACAATGGCAACGTTGCCGTCTTTTACTGAAGGAATACTTGCTATAGTATGACCAAAATGATCTCTGTACATTCCTCTACCATCCATTTGAGTCTAACATTTATTTGAAATAAAATTAATACTCTCTAAAATCAATTCTAATTTTTTAGGTTTATCTTTATCAAATTTAAGACTTAAAACTTTTTCCCCAAAATCTTCACTTAAATTTTTACGCCTTATACTTATATAATTGGATGTAGCATAAAACTCAACATATGAAATCTCTTCGCGATTTGATACGGGACTATTTAAACCAAAATATTTAATTAATGTTTCTTTATACATACTAACTTATTATTAAGAAAATTTAATAAAGCTTTTTATAACCAAGTGACTTCGACTTGTTCTACTCTAAAATTAGGATTTATATCTATTTTATTTATATCTAAATTATCATAATATTTTTTATCAGAATTATATTGTAATAATCCTAGATAAGCTATCATTGCAGCTTGATCTCCCGAATATTTTATTGGAACATAAGAAAATTTAGCTCTTCTTTCTTTGCACATTATATCTAACATTTCGATTAATCTTTTATTTGCAGCGACTCCGCCAATTAATAATGCTTCTTTTTTGTTTGTATGTGCTAAAGCTCTTTCAGTAACTTCTGTTAACATTGAAAACATTGTCTCTTGTATGCTATAACACAAATCTTCTTTATTATATCTTTTGCTTAATTGTATAGCTTTAGTTAATATTCCAGAAAAACTTAAATCCATTCCTTTAACGACATACGGCAACTCAATATATCTTCCATTCTTTGCAAGCTGTTCTATCTTAGGACCTGCAGGAAATCCTAAATTTATAGCCCTTCCAAATTTATCAAGAACATTTCCAATTCCTGAGTCTAGAGTTTCTCCAAAAACTCTGTATCTTCCTTTCTCATAAGCAATTATTTGTGTATTTGCTCCTGTCGCTAAAATAAATACAGGATCTTTTGCTTTTGAAAATAATTTCCCAATCTCTAAATGCCCTATTAAATGATTTACCGGAACTAGGGGGATATTATTTTCTTTAAATAATTTTTTTGCTAATTCCATTCCTGTTAGCAAGCATGGAGATAATCCTGGCCCAGAAGTAAAAGAAATAATATCTACATCTTTTATCTTTAGTTTAGCTTCTTGAAAACATTCTTCTAGTAGTCTATTTCTAACTTCTTTATGATGTTTTGCAGCTTCTATAGGAATTATTCCACCATCTTCTCTTGTATACATATCTCTTTTTTCGGCTAGTATTTTATTATCTTTAACTAAACTTACAGAAAATGTATGTGCAGAGCTTTCTATTCCTAAACTAATTACCATTTCAAACTTTGCCACAATCCTAAAATATTACCTTCAGAATCTTGAAAATAAGCACTAACACCCATATCTCCAACTTTAAAGTTATCCACAACAACTCTTCCACCCGCTTTTTTAACCTTAGAAATACTTTCATCTATATCTTTAACATCTATTGTTATAACTGGATTTTTTACTTTATCATTTCTTTTCATTATCCCCCCATTTATTGCTCCTGATTCTTTTGGCATCATCTTGTCGTCAATTTCAACCGTATGAACAATAGTATAATCCATTTTAGGATATTTTGTTGTTTTCCATCCAAAGACTTTACTATAGAATTTTTCAGCTCTCTCTATCTCATCTACAGGTATTTCAAAATGAACTACTTTATCCATAAAACATTAATAATCATTTAATTTATAAATCTTGTTTTTTTATTAATTTTATGAAAGAATTTGAAGAGAAATTTATTGACTATATTAAGGAAAATAAAATAAAGGCAGAACAGATATTTTTTACTGAATTAGTTGATCATAAGGAAAATGTTGTTAATACCATAAAAGAAAAGGACATTAATTTTAATGACATTGTAAAAACTATTGTATTTGTTGATTTGGATAAGAAACTAGAATATGGAAATGGAGTCATGGCTTTAGTTCCTGCTAATTCTCGAGTAAATAAAGATAAACTAAGAAACATAAGTAAGTCTAGAATAAAAATTAGTTCTCCTGAGCAAGTCTTAATATTAACTTCATATCCTGCTGGCGGAGTTCCTCCTTTTGGTTTTAAAGGAAGATTTTACATTGATAATTCTTTGAAGAAAAAAGAGATTGTATATGCTGGCGGGGGAAGCATTAGGACTTTAGTTAAAACTTCCATTAAGGAAATTGTTAAAAGCAATAAAGCTGGATTTGTTGAAATTATTGAATAGAAAGATTTAAATATCTATAGATATCTAAGGATATCTAAGTGGTTACAATAGAATCTTTCAAATATAGTTTACACGCACTCCAAAGAATGGATGGTTTTGGGTTAACAAGAAAAGAAATTGAGTTATGTGTTAAAAAAGGAATGAAATGGAAAGAAGAAAACCGAGAAATATGGCATGCAAATATTGGGAATGTAGAGGTTGTATTTAAGAAAATTAAAGATGTTATTTTTATTATAACTGTTTATATTGATAGGAGGATAAAATGAAATGTGTAATGTGCGATTCAAACGTTAAAGAGAAGCTTGTAGATTATAAAGAATTAGGAAAATCCTTTGGTAAATTTAAAGGAAATGTTTGTGAAAAATGCGGTGAAGTGTATTTTAATTCAGAAACTGTTGATAGAATTCAGCAAATATCAAGAAAACTTGGTTTTTTTGGAATTGTTAGGAAAGCGAAAGTAGCTCAATTGGGAAATAGTCTAGCGATAAGAATACCAAAAGAGATAGCTTTAGCAACTGGATTAAAAAAAGGCAAGGAAGTTTCAATAGAGCCAAAAGGTAAAAGCAATATAACAATAGAGTTTTAAGATTGTTAACATTCTAAAGTAGTATCAATATAGAAAGATTTATATACGAGTTAAATTTGTTAAGATTAAGGTTAATTAAAATGACAGACAAATTACCATTTGAAACATATAAAAGTGTAGCAAAAGAAATAGCAGAGAGAACTGGAAATTTAACTTTGGCTAATATTATAATGAAAACTTATTTAGATATAGCTCAGACATATTCATTCTATCCAATAAGCCCTAATGAAAAATTAAAAGTTGTGGAAGTTTATAAGGAATTAGAACAAATAGCTTTAGAGCACAATAAAATGGTCGAAAAAGCAGGATTAAAAATGCAGGAAATATTGGAACAAAACTAAAGATTAACAATAAAACAAAAAACTTTATAAACCATTAAAAAACAAAAAAACTATCATATAAAGGGGAATAATCATAAAATGGCAAAAACAAAACCACATTTAAACTTAATCTTTGTTGGTCATGTAGACCACGGAAAATCAACTACAGTTGGAAGACTATTATACGATTCTGGGATTATAGATGAACAGACTTTAAGAAAATTAAAAGAAAAGGCACAAGAATTAGGAAAGGCTGGTTTTGAATTCGCTTTTGTCATGGATCAATTAAAAGAAGAAAGAGAAAGAG
>JBBSXG010000034.1:0-3908 GCA_038045885.1 Nanobdellota archaeon | reverse complement strand
TATACTTAGCCAAAAAAGGAAATAAAGTGATTGCAACTGATGTAACAAAGGATTCTATTAGGTTAGTAGAGGAAAATGCCTCTTTAAATAATGTCAAAATTCACCTCGTCGTTTCTAACTTATATGAAAAAATTAAAGGAAAATACAACTGCATTATTTTTATTCCTCCTTATTTTACATTTAATTCTTTTAGCTCAATAGCATTCATGTTTGAAAAGATTTTTCCAGTCTATTTCGAAGTCGTTATTGATTCTCTTTTAGACCGTTTTTTCTTTAATGGAAAGCCATCCATTTCAAGAAGAAAGCTGATAAAAAAATTTCTCGAAGGGAGCTACTCTCATCTCTCTAATAATGGGTGTGTTTTTCTTATGGTATTCAAAAGTGACATTTCATTCTTGAAAAAGTTTTCTTTTATCTCTTATGAAGAAATACCTCTGCCTTTTTCCGCTGCCATTGCAATTTTTAAAATTAGATATTGTAGATCACCTTAAGCAATGCATAAAAAGTTTTTGCTCTTTATAATTTTATGGGGTTTATTACATTTTTAAAGGAGCATCGTTTTTGTTTGCTGTTTTTTATTTTGATAAGCATTATTTATACCTTGCCATTATTTATTAAACCAACCACAATCGGAATTATAGACTGGGATTTGTGGCTGTTTTATAATGAGGTTGCAAGAAAAAGTATTTTGGAGTTTAATCAGATTCCATTTTGGAACCCTTATTATTGTGGAGGAAACATTCTTTTAGCGCACCCTGAATCCCAAATATTTTCTCCGTTTTTCTTATTTGTTTTACTATTTGGTTCTGTTATCGGAATTAAAATAGCTATATTTTTTGGTTTCTTTCTCGGTCTTTTGGGAATGTATTTCTTAGCTAGATTCTTTAAACTTTCAGAGTTTTCTTCTGCGACTGCTGCCTTTATTTATATGATAAGTGCTCCTTTTGGTTTACGCATTGCTATAGGACAGTTCAGCTATTTGGCATTAGGGTTTTACCCTTTAGCTTTTCTTTTCTTTCTTAAGGGTTTACATAAACGGAGATACCTTATTGGCTCTTCTTTATGTCTGGCTTTTGCATTCTTTACGGGTGTGGTTTATGAGCTTTCATTTTTCATCCTTTTTCTTGGAATCTATGCTGTGATTTATAGCATTTTTAAAAGAAAAGTAAAAGCGATAGTTGTATTTGGCTTGATTATTCTCTTAATGATCCTTATAATCTCTTTCAAGTTAATCCCTTTAATAGATTTTATCTATAATAACCCAAGAACTGCTGGATTTAGCAGCAATGAATATACTTCTTTAGAAGATTTTGCTGATAATTTTTTGAAATCTACTAGATTAAGTTATCATTATTATGGTGTTTCACCTCCCCATTCTATCCCTCGTTGGTGGGAAGGCGTTGTAGGCATTGGTGTTTTTGGTGTTGCCTTGGTGATTCTTGGGATTGTATATTGGATAAGAAATGAAAAACCTTTGGTTATTACATCCATAATCTTTGTGTTAATTTATCTTGGAGATACTTTTCCTATAAATTTATGGAAACTCCTTCACGCTTTTCCTCCTTTTAATTCCTTTTATGTTATTGGCAGGGTTAGTTTTATACTTATTTTTTCATCTGCTCTTTTGGGTGGTGCTGGATTTTCATGGCTTGAAACAAAGTTTAATAAAAGATTATTTGGTTATTATCTTATCTTTTTTTTGTTTTTAATATTTGGATTTTATTTATTTTCTATGAATGGACCTATAATTAGTGATGCTCTACAGATAGAAATTCCTAATATTGAAAGGAGTGATGTATTCTTTCAAACTATTAAAGATTTTAGCTATAATAAATTTATGAGCCGGGGGCATTATCTTGCTGTCCAAGAAAACAAAGGAGATTTAAGATGCACTGAAGAGGTTAGAACTGCTACCTCTGTTTCTGCAATACCAAGGGAATCTCAATTATACAAAGGAGAAGCATACCTGATTGATGGTGGAAAAGCAAATATTATTTATTTTTCTCCGAATAAAATTACTGTTAAAGTAGAAAGCGATAAAGAGAATTTACTGGTTTTAAATCAAAACTATGAAAAGGATTGGAATGTAAATCCCGGAAACGTTGAGAACTATCTCGGATTATTGTCTGTTAGAGTTCCTAAAGGTGAAAGCAATTTAACATTTACTTATCTCCCTGTAAGTTTCGTAGTTGGGGTTGTTATTAGCTTAATATCAATTTTACTGATTTATTTATTTATTTATAATTATAATAAAAAGATGATTTTTGTGTTGATGATTATATTACTTTTAATTGCTCTTTATTTTGTTTATGAATCAAAGCAAGATATTAAAATTCCTGAGATTTATAAAAGATTAAATAAAGATACTGAATCTTATGCAATCATTGAAATACCTTTTACCAGCCCTCTTTTCCACGCCTTCAGATATTACAATGAGCAACATAATAAAGACGTTATTTGGCATCATCCTAGCCAAGGCATTACATATAAAGTTCACTTATTGAAGAAAATATTTTTGGCTGACGACTATATAGATTATAAAACTTTGAGCGATATAATCGTGCAGGATTCAAGAAAAATTGGACTTTCTGTTTTAAATTATTATAATATTAGAAAAGTCATTTTACATAAGGATTGGTATGGGTCAAATGTAGACTGGATGTCATTTACTAATATGTTCATTAATTATAACTGGACTAAATATAAGGATTGGTATGGGAATGAGGATTATAATAAGACAAGAAAACTGTTGGATGATTTTTTAATTAAAAGCTATGAAGATGAAGATGTTATTTTATATGATGTTCCTTTAGATGAGAGCCCTGTTCCTTTTATGTTGATGGGAAGTGGGTGGCACGGGCTTGAAGAAGATAATAGAGGAAAATTCAGCTGGATTAAAAATAATAAAGGTTCTATTGAGATTATAAGCCCTGATGAACTAGATACTAATATAAGTTTTACTGTAGATTTATTCCATAAGGGGTGGAATTTAGATATAATATTAAATGATAAATTATTAGATGGATATTTCATTGAAAAAAGAATAGGGATAAAACAAAATTTAAATTTAAGAAAAGGAATAAATAAACTTGAGTTCAAAGTTAGAGATAAATGTATTAGGCCAATTGATTTTGGAGAAAATAAAGATCCTAGATGCTTAAGTTTAGCTATTGAAAATATAAGATTAGAGGACTAAAATGTTTACCAAGCAAGAATTTCATTTGATAAAAGAACTAGCTTTAAGTGACTTTAAATTAAGATACAGGAATTCTATTTTGGGATTTTTTTGGTCTTTGTTGAAACCGTTAGCTATGCTGATAACACTTTATATTGTTTTTAAGTTGTTTATTAAAATTGATTCTGAATATTATTCCTTATTTTTACTCCTCGGGATTATATTATGGAATTTTTTTTCTGAAAGCACTGTCTCAGGACTGAATTCAATAGTTTCTAAAAGCAGTATTGTTAAAAAAATTAATTTTAAATATGAAATCTTAATTATTAGTGCTTGCTTAGTATCATTTTTCTCGTTTTTATTAAATTTTATAGTTTTTACAGTCTTCTTGTTATTTATAAAAGGACTGCCCTCACTGATAAGTCTCTTAATTATTTTTCCAATTATAGCCTTTTTCTTAATATCTTTAGGAGTTTCATTTGTTTTAGCTACATTTTTTATAAAATATAGAGACATTGGGTATTTATGGGATATTATTTTACAGATTGGATTTTGGATTAGCCCAATTGCATACCCACTAGAGATAATACCTGCAAAGCATCTAAATATTTATATGCTGAATCCATTAGCAAATTTAATAACAATAATCAGAAATATTGTATTAGATAGTAAACTTCCTTCAACTATAATGATGCTAACAAGTTTTTTTACCTTATTGATAATACTAATATTA
>JBBSXG010000033.1:0-2461 GCA_038045885.1 Nanobdellota archaeon | reverse complement strand
TCTAATCCTTCAACTCTTTCATAAGTTGTAAAACGCTTGTTGCACTTTAAACACTCTCTCCTCCTTCTAGTCACATCTAGGTCATCTGTCTCTCTTTTGTCTACAACCTTAGTTTCATCATTAAAACAATATGGGCATTTCATTTCAAGTGGAGTTATAACTTTTAAATAACTACAAGATATTGTGTCTCACTTACCTTATCAACACAATATGTTGTTATTAACTATTAAGCTTATATTTAAAGATTTCTGTGGTAAAACATAATATTTACAAAATTTATTTCATTAAAAATATTTATAAGTCGTTACATTACAACATTTATTATGAAATGTGATGTATGTAATAATAAGATTGAAGAAACTTTTTTAGAAAAAATTAAAGGGATTCATCTTAAGATAAATGGAAAATTAAAGCATGTCTGTAATAACTGCCAAAAGAAATTTTCTATGAATAAGATAAAAGAGAAGTTAAAATAATGCCTTCGTAACTTAGCTGGTCAAAGTACCGCTTTCGTAAAGCGGATATCGCAGGTTCAAATCCTGCCGAAGGCTTTATATAGTTATTTTCTAGTTTAGATTTTATGAATTTTCAGATTGATGAAAGAATATTCAAAGAAGCTAAAAGAAAAGCTGAAGAGGATTATGATTTGGTTGCTAATTTAGTAAGTAAAGCTAGCAATAAAGAACAATATATTGAAACAAGAACACAATATTATATTAAAAAAATACTTTCTCAGGGAAAATAACAACTCTTTAATACCTATTTTTCTTGACAATTATAATGCCAAAGCCAAAATTCAGACTATTATGTAAAAAGTGTAAAACATTCTATTTGCCAGATAGCACAAAGGTTTCTAGGTTAGGATACTGTGAAAATTGCAGAATTGTTAAAGGAAGATGCAAAGTTATAACTCAATTTGGATATCAATGTAAGAATGATTCACAAGTATTCGGATACTGTATGGAACATTTTCTAACAAGAAAGATAAAAGAATTGGTTAAAGATGCTAAAAAGTGAAAGTTTTATAAATTATATAAGTTCAATTTTACTTACGTGGGAGTACCAAAGTGGCCAAATGGGCAGGACTTAAGATCCTGTGGCTTAGTGCCTTCGCAGGTTCGAATCCTGTCTCCCACACTTATTTTTAAAAAAATAAAAAAAGAATTAGTCAAAATGCATTTTATTCCAGATTGTTGCAAATACCCATCCTATTATATAACCAATAACAAAAGTTACAACAATTAGGAAGATCGCATTAACAAAATTAAAAGTAGTTAATGTGTAGATTGAATTCAAGAAATGAATTTTGAAAATCCAATCTAAGAAACTTTGCAAGCCGTTCGGGAACACTGCAACAAATACGCTCCAAACAAGATGTATTATTGCAAACAAAAATCCTAGAATCAGTCCTATCTTATTCTTATTCAATTCTTCCAAATAAATCACCTCAACATTACAGTTAATTATAAGTATTTAAAATCTAGCATAACTATAGTTAATTTTCATACAAAGCTTTATAAATTTTTTCCAGTTATTAACATTGGCGATTGATAAAACTATTTCTCGAATTTGTATTTTAGTTAAATTTAAAACAAGTAATTTTTTACACAATTCTATGCCTTTGTAGCTTAGTCGGTAGAGCACCACATTGGTAAATCTTCCAAAGATGTGGAGGTCGCGTGTTCAATTCACGCCAAAGGCTTTAATTCTAATCTAAAGAATCAATTCCTAAATCATCTTGAAATGTGCTTGGAGCTATTTTTTTAGAACTACAATGCGGACAGTGATTTGGCTTTGCTCCTTTAGGCTTCCAATTAAATCCACATTCGTTACAGATATGTGTTTTATGTATCACCATAAAAATAAATAAAAACATCAAGTATTTAAAGATTTTGATAAGATTTATATATACTAAATCATTAATTCTTAAAAATGAAAGACGACAAATTCAACATAAAAGAAGAGTATAATAAGCTAAAATACAAGTTGCCAAAATTTGAGGAACTAGATTCTGAATTCGAAATAACAACTTCTTTTGTTAAGGATATTAAAGAGAATAAATTTTTGCTAAAAAACATTAGAAGAAGGATAAATGACAAGATAATATTTTATTGCAGGATTATTGAAAATTTAATATATCCAAATCAGAGCAATTTTATAAGTATGTATGAGCTTAAGTCATTTACAGAATCAGAAAAACAAGATATGGCAAAATTATATAGAAAATTGATGAAGTATGAGCGCGAATCTTTAATACTAGATGTTGAGCCTGATGAAAAACTAGAAGTTGATTACATCAATGACCTATGGAAAAATTGGAATACTTATAAAGCTGAATTATTAAAAATAAGCAAAAAGATGAAGGCTTCATGGGATATAGAAGAAAAAGAAGAAAAAGATAATTATTTTGGATAATATGAAAATAATAATTCTTGGCCCTACAGGAGCTGGCAAAGGAACA